>PXSQ01000039.1:14244-31219 GCA_003022725.1 Halobacteriales archaeon SW_7_65_23
GACGATCGTGGCCGCCACCGGCGACGACGACAAGAACCTGCTGGTGGCACAGCTCGGGAACTCGAAGTTCCACGTCGAGAACGTGATCGCCCGTGTGAACGAGCCGGACAACGTCGAGCCGTTCAAAGAGCTCGGCGTGGAGACCGTCTCGGCGTCGTCCTCGACGGCGTGGGCGATCGACAACCTCATCGAGCGACCGGCACTGTCGCGGTGGATGAACGAACTCGGCCGGAGCGGCGACGTCCAGGAGATCGAGGTGACCGACGAGGGGCTCGTCGACACAACAATCGGCGATCTCAACGAGGTACTCCCGGATGGCTGTATGGTCGCGCTGCTGACCAGGGACGACGAGAACACCGTCCCCGAGCAGGACCTGAAACTCGAGTACGGGGACCACCTCACCGTCCTCGGGCGGATCGAAGCTGTCGACGAGGCGATTGAACGGCTGCATCCCCACGATTGATGCTGGACAGGGGGTAGCGTTATCCCACAGCACTCGCAATTTGATGGTATGGACGTGATCGTGATCGGCGGCGGGATCGTCGGTCTCTCCGCGTCGTACTACCTGGCGGAACGGGGCGCAGATGTGCGACTTTTCGAGAAGGGATCGCTCGGCAACGGCAGCACCGCTCGGTCAGCAGGCGGCATCCGCTCACAGTTCGATACGGCGGTGAATGTCGAGCTCTCGCTGGCCAGCAAGCGCGTCTGGAACGCGTTCGAGGACCGGTTCGGCGTCGACATGGCCTACCGGAAGACCGGCTACCTGTTTCTCGCGAGAAGCGAGGCCGTCGCCGAGACGTTCCGGGAGAACGTACAGATGCAGCGAGACCTCGGTGCCGAAAGCGAGTTTCTCACCCCCGAGGAGGCGCGCGAGCACTGCGAAGGACTGAGCGCGGAGCAGTTCGTCGCCGCCACGTACAACGGCGACGACGGGTTCGCCGATCCGAACCTCGCGGTCCAGGGGTACGCCGGTGGAGTCCGGGAGGCCGGCGTCGACATCCGTACGGGGACAGCCGTTACGGACCTCAGGCAGGACGACGAGGCAGTCGTGGGGGTCGTCACCGGGGACGGGCGATTCGATGCCGACTTCGTAGTCAACGCGGGCGGCCCGTATGCCACGGAGATCGGTCGGATGGCCGGCGCGTCGTTGCCGATCCACCCGCGCCGGCGACAGATTGCCGTCGTCGACGCGACCAGGCCCGTCCCGGAGGACGACCCGCTGACAATCGACCTCGAGACGGGGTCGTACTTCCGGCCGGAGCGGGAGGGTGCCGCGCTGGTCGGCGGCCACTTTGCGGAAGACGATCCGAACCAGGATCCCGACAGCCACGACGACTCGATGGAGCTCGCCTGGGCCGCCGACGCCGTCGAGCGCGCGGCGGAGTGGACCCGCTACTTCGACGCGGAGACGCGGATCAAGCGGGGCTGGGCCGGCCTCTACGCCGTGACGCCCGACAACCATCCGGTCATCGAGGAGTCAGTCCCCGGGCTGATCACCGCCTCCGGCTTCTCCGGGCACGGCTTCCAGCACGCCCCCGCGACCGGCCAGATTGTGGCAGACCTCGTCTTCGAGGCCAAGCCTCAGCTGGTCGACGTCTCCGCGCTCACGGCGGACCGCTTCGAGCGCGGGGAGGCGATGGTCGAGAAGAACGTCGTCTGATGAACCGCTCGCTGCTGGTCGATCCCCGCAGCCGGATCAGTCGAGCGAAATGTCGGTCCCTGCGTCACCGGCGGCCTCGTACACTGCACCGCCGGCTGCGGCGTCGAGCGTCGCCGAACCGACGCTTTTGACCACGATCAGGTCGCCGTGTGCACCGCCGTCCCCTGCCGCTGATCGCCCGTCCGAGCCGTCGCCGGCTGCGAGCACCTCGCCGAACGGCACCAGGTCGGATTCGTCGAGGTCCGTCGCGAGAATGTCGCCAGTTTCAGCTACTTCCGAGGGGACGTCCGCGACTACGCGAGCGGCCCGCTCGTAGACGGCGGCCTCGATCTCTTGCATCTCCGCGGTGAACGCACCGATCCCGACGACGAGTACGTCGCTCCCGAGTGCGTCCGCAGGAAACACTGGCTTCTCGCTCGTTGTCGCAGTGACGACGACGTCGGCGTCCTCCACGGCCGCCCGCGCCGAGTCAGCTGCTTCGGCGGGGATGCCCCGGTTCTGGAGGTCGGCCGCACACCGCTCGCGGGAGTCGCTGGGCGAGTAGATCCGTACCGTTTCGAGGTCGGCAACAGTGTCGATAGCGCGGGTCTGCCAGCGCGCCTGCGCGCCGGCGCCGAGGACGCCGAGCGTCGTTGCATCGGGTGCCAGGTCGCGAACTGCGAGCCCGCCGATGCAGCCCGTGCGAGCGTTCGTGATCGTCGTTCCCGCCATGAACGCCTCCGGGACGCCCGTCTGGGCATCCGTAAGGACGATCTGTGCGTGCAGCGTCGGAAGCCCGCGTGCCTCGTTGCCCTCGTTGAGGCTCACGAGTTTCGTTACGAACTGGTCGTCGCCGTGGATGTAGGCAGGCATCGCGATCCCGGTGCCCAGCGGCTCGTCACCCTCAAGGCCCGTCCCGACCGGGAAGTGCGGGCGCTCGGGCCGTTCGACGGCCCCCTGGGGCTGTTTGACGAGCGCGTCTCCGACGACCGGGAGCAGCGTCTTGAGGTCGAGCACGCGTTCGATCTCCGACTCTGAGAGAACAGTGACCATGTTCGACACGTGCGTGCATGAGAACAATAATTTTCCTCACTCTCTACGAGTTCCCCCACTCTCCGCGGCGTGGGCGATCAGGAGGTGCGGAGCAGGTGGGGTATTCAGTTCTGTTTGTCAGTATCGGCTCGTTCGCTCCAGTGCTGTTGTTGCTGGCGCTCCGTGACGTGGCGCTGGCCGTTTGCGAGGTCCTCGCGGACCTCGCCTTCGAACGACGTCACGCCATCGAGAAACTCGCTTTCGAACGCTTCGACGAGCTCGTAGGTCCACATGTCGCCGATGATCCCGGTCGGCAGCTGTTCGTCGCGCAACTCTTCGGCCATCGCCGAGTGACCGGCCTCCCGCAACGTCTGCCGAGCGTCGTCGAGGTGATCCATCCCGCGGCCAAGCGAGTGGTGAAACGCCAGCAAGTTCCCGTACCCGCGGTAGATCTGCTCGATACCGAGCTGGAGGTCGTGGAGGGCTTTGCGCTCTTCCTCGGTCAGGTCGATCTCGTCGGGATCGCTCATGTACTCCCCTGTAGGGATTTGAGGTCCAAAAAGGTGTCCCAGCCGACAGTTGGAGGCCACGATTACATGGCCGAACTCGCCATCAGGCTGGCCTACGGCGCCGTCCTGTTCGACGACGCTGACCTCGCCGGCGACACCGTACTCGACACCGGCGACGTGTTTGTCGTCCGCGGCCCCGAGGAAGGCCTCGAAAAACTGCGTGCCATGACCGGCTCGCGGTGAGCGGCGGACCTGACCGCCAGAGCGAAGCGTCTACACGCGTCGCTGGGTGCAGAGTCAGCAGCGCCCGGAGGTGCCGGGCGGTCGAGCGGAACCCGTCCAGAGAACCGAATTGCTCGGCAGTACCCAGTTATTCGTCACCGCCGTCGGTGATCAGTTCGACGTCGGCCTCGCTCTCCTCGTTCAGGAACGAGGGTTCCTCGTCCTCGTGTTCTTCCTCGACCTCGATACGCCAGTCAGCTGGGTCATACTCGTGGTGGCACATGCTACACGGTAACATACGACCAGACGTTATTGAATGTTCGGGCGGTCACAGCTCGAACTCCAAGATGTCGCCTTCCTCGACGCCGCGGTCGGTCGTCCAGTGGTGGTTGACCTCGAGGACGTACTTGCCGCGGCCGGGGAACTGCAGGTCGTTGCCGTCCTCGTCGGGGCCGGGCGCGCGGGCGTGGTGGATCTTCGTGGTGACGCCCTCGTCGTCGGCGTAGACGATGTCGATCGGGAAGTCCATCTCCCGCATCACGAACGTGAGCTCTTGGACCTCATCGAAGACGAACAGCATCCCCCGGTCCTCGGGCAGGTACTCGGTGTCGCTCAACCCCAGATACCGGAGGTCCGACGTGTCGGCGATCGCCGCGGTCACCGACCCCAGCTCCTCGCCGTCCGACGAGCGAACCGTGACCTCCGTCGTCTCGTAGTCCTCGTGGACCTCGACCGGCGTCTCCGTGGGCGTCTCCGCCGGTGTCTCTGTCGGCGTCTCCTCGGGCGTCGGTGAGTTACCCGGTGTCTCCGTTTGGGTGTCCACGGGCGTCTCCGTCGGCGTGGCGGCCGCTCCGTCGTCGCCGCCATTGCTGCCGCCATCGTCGCCATCGTCGCCATCGCTGTCGTCGCCGGTACAGCCCGCGAGCGCGGCTGCGAGCGCCGTCGCGAGAACCTGTCGCCGGGAGGGCGTCTGCATGCTCGCTCGTCCGGCCCACGCGCTCTTATCGGTTTGGGAGCTAGATCGTGTGGATTCCTCACTGCGTTGCGGTGCTTGCGGCGCCCGGGATGGATCGACTGCACCTCGCCCTTTCAGTCCGCCAGGGCGATGTCTGTTCAGCAGGCGGACACTTGGTGATTGTGCGGGCGGCAGAAACGGGCCAGCTGAGAGGCCGGCAGAATCGGATCGGCCGGCTTGTCTCTCTCGGATCGCTGCAATCGATACCCCGACCGCAGACAGAGTTTTGCCGGTCGAGTGGTTAGTTCACGATCATGTCCGGGACGATCAGCCTCGGACTGACCGGCGACGTGATACTGGGGCGCAACGTCGACAGGCGCCAGCGGCACCGCGAGCCGGCGGTCGTGACCGTCGTCGAGTTCGGCGTGCGTGCCGTCAACAAGGCGCCGATCGACGACGAGTACCCACCGCGGGGCCGGGAGTGATGGGACCGTGGAACAACAGGACCAGACTGTGGTAGTGGCGTTCATTCTCGTCCTCCTCGGGATCTCGTATCTGATCGCCGTCGCTACGTTCGTGCGGGAGTACCTGCTGGTCGCCGGCCTGGCCTACGCGGCAGTCGCGGTCGCACTGGTGTGGCGCGTCGCCAGGTGATGGAAGTGATCAGCTGAGCCGCTGGGAATCCTGCCCCGTCAGCCGAGCCGTTTGCTGGTCCGTGCGAGCGTCCCGAGTCCGGGGAAGCCGTCGCGGTACCAGACGCCCGCCGCAATGGCGACGAGGCTCAGTTCGACCAGGAAGTAGGGATCGCTGAGCGAGGACTGGAACAGCGCCAGAATCCCCGGCGACCCCTCGTAGGGCGTCACCGATAGCACCGGCCACAGTAGGAACGTCGCGGTCGCGTCCGGGTTCCAGAGGGCCGGGAGCGCGTCGGTGCCGACGTGTGAGAGGCCGCCGATCCCGAAGGCGACGCCCGACTCGCGCTGGCCGTACCAGCGCGCCAGTGCGTACGCCAGCGCGATCACTGGCAGGAGGACGAGCAGCGAGTGCGCGAGCGACCGGCCAGTCGGGAGCACGCTGACGTACCACGCCAGCGGCTTGTCGACGAGGTCGGGGAACTGGCTGCCAATGGCGAGCCACAGCACCGGCGCGCCGCCCATCGGCCGGTCGAAGCGAGCGCGCACGTAGCCGGTCGAGAGCAGATAGGCAACGGCGAGATGTCCCCAGGGCCACATGCGCCTCCCTTCCACCATGGCACGGATAATCTGTTCGACTTCCCGCGGTGCGGCGCGAACAGGGACCGAGGAAGATGCACTGATAGGCCTGCGAAGAGAAGTCCTGCTATGGCGGATCCGTTCGGTCGGGCGCTGCTGGACTACCACCGCGGCGAGAAGGAGGCGCCACTGTTTCAGGTCGACGGCGACGAGCGGCTGACCCACCCGGTCGGCTCCTTCTACTTCGAGTCGTTCGACTCGCTGGCCGGCGCCGACTGGATCGCCTCGTGGCTCGACGGGCCACTCCTCGATGTCGGCGCCGGCGCCGGCCGCGACGCGCTGTCTTTCCAGCAGCGTTACGAAACGGTCGCGCTGGAGATCAGCGACCCGCTCGTCGCGTTGCTCGCTGAGCGCGGCGTCGAGCGGGTCCGGCACGGCGACATGTTCGCGCTCCGGGACCTGTTCGACCGCGACAGGTTTCGGTCGGCGCTGATCGTCGGCACCCAGGCCAGCCTCGCGGCGTCGATGCATTGCCTGCGAGCATTCCTCGGCGACCTGGCCCACGTCACGGCGCCCGACGCGACGGCAGTGCTCGACACCTACGACCCCGGGTACGGCGACGCCGAGGAGATGCTGGGCTTTCGGCCGGATCCGACGCCGGGGCTCGCTTTCCGGGTCCTGCACTACGAGTACGAGGGCGACGTCGGCGAGACGCTCCTGTTCCGGCTGTTCGGCCCCGATCGCCTCCGCGAGGCGACGGCCGGCACCGGCTGGACGGTCGCCGAGATCCGGCGGCCCCACGATACCTACCACTACCGGGCCGCGCTCCGGAAACGATGACGTTCGGGAGCCTCACTCGAACTCGAACAGCACAGTTTCACAGTCCACGCAGGCCAGTACGGGCTGTTCGGGGTTCGCGTGCACGGAGCCGGGACCGCCACAGCAGTTCTGGATCGTCGTCTCCTCGACGTCGCCGTCACACGCCGGACAGGAGGGCAGGAACATGCGCAGCGGGTGGGCCGCCGGCCCGGCCAGCGAGGGGTCGACGCCCCAGTCGGTCAGCGTCTCGGCGGCGGCCGTCTCGGCGACCGCGACCGCGGGACGCAGCCAGACGTCCCGTTCGCCGGCGATCAGGATCCGATCGTTGTACGCACCGCTCTCGACGTCGCCGGCCGCGGCGTCGGCAGCCCGCGCCGCCAGCGCCTGGTTCGACAGCGCCCGCAGCTCCGCCATCCGCTCGATCCACGCCTCCTCGAACGCGGGGTCCAGCAGCAGATCCTCCCCTTCCGGCACCAGTACGCCGGCCTCGACCAGCGCCGTCAGCAGTTCCTCCGGATCGATGTCCGCCGACGCCTCGTCTTCCGCATCACTGCCGTTGGCCTGCCCGCCCTGCGCCTCCCCGAGCGAGCCGCCGGTTTCGGGCGGGTCATGCCCGAAGTCGACGGGCAGCGGTTCGACCAGTCGGGGTGCGAACCGCGGCGTTCCCGGGAGCAGGTACCCCCGGACGTAGACCGCCAGAGTACCCGCGACCACGACGAGCAGCGCGAGCAGCCGGTCGACCGGGAGGAGCGCCCCAGTCAGCACCGCAACGACGGCGAGGTTGAGAGCCGTACACGGCCAGCAGCGGTTCCCGCCGGTGTACGCTGGCTGCCTGACCCGGTCCAGGACCCTGTCGAGCTGTTTCATTGTCTCTCCACGGGACGCCGCCGGTAAAATCGTTGTCGGCTGCCGGGCATCGACGCGGACGGTTCTACCGCCGTTTCATAGTGATGTTGTGATTATTTTCGGAATCGCATCGCATTCTCGGGAGTTTCACGGGCTGACACCGGAGTCTGATGGGCCGACAGCGGTAAAGACTCACAACAGTCACTATCAGCGACGCTCGAGCGCGTCCGCCGGGAAACACCGTCACAACAGGCCCCTCACACACGTTCGACGGGCTTCAGCACGGGATCGCCGTGCACCAGCTGGTAGGCGGTGGGGAACCCGGCGAGCCCGACCACCTGGACGACGCTCCCGAGCAGCACCAGCCACCACGAGCCGGCAGTGTGGACCGCGTGCGCGACGCCCATCGTCGCGAGAAAGAACACCGCGCTGAAGTAGACGAGCCGAAGCGGGAGCGACGTGAGTTCCGAACGCCGGGGCCAGGTTCCGACGTCAACCGCCTCGTTGCGAAAGGCCGCGATCGCGATACTCCCCGCCGCAATGGCCTGGAGCCCCGCGATCGGCACGGCGTCGGGATAGACCCGCTGGGCCACGATCAACACGATGAACGCTGGCGTCGACAGTACCGACAGCTCCATCCCACCGAAAAACACCTGCTCCAGCCACCCCTGTACGCCCAGGTTACCGTCGCTCATGACACCCCTCCGGCACCCGGTTCCCGACCGCCTGTCTGTCCCCGCATGTCAGTACTTGATGGTGTTGACGCCGGACCGTCTTAAACGGTTCGCAACTCGTAATATCCTCGAAATGAAATGTAATATTCGGAGTATTTTTCGCTCTCGAGCGGATAATTCTAGTTCGACTAGCGGGCTGTTAGTGCGTACCCGGTCGGAGACGATTATACGTCTGCATCCGGATAAAACTCGCAACTACACGTGCTGCGGTCCTATCGTAATTTGTATCTATAATTATACAAACAAAAATTATAAATCGTGCAGAGATAAACAACAACACCTGTGATGGTTAATCAAGAAACAGGACGAACCGACGTGTCGAGGAAAGTGTCGCGGCGACGGTTCCTGGGGGCAACAGGAGCGACAGGTGTGGCGCTCGGTATCGCCGGTTGTGTCGGCGACGATGGTGACGACGGCAACGGCGGCGACGAGATAGATCCCGAGGCGGACATCGAGGAGGACGTCACGATCGAGCTCACGATGGACGGGGACTTCGCGGACGTCCAGGGCGCGATCCGCGAGGCGCTGTCGAACGCGGGCCTGGACGAGAATATCACCGTCGACATCCTGCCGGGTGACTTCGAGACGGGCGCCCGGCGGTCCGATTTCACGGCCGCGCTCGACGCGAACCGGTCGAGTCCGGATATCTTCATGATGGACTCCGGCTGGACGATCCCGTTCATCGTCCGCGAGCAGGTGCTCAACCTGGAGGAGGCGCTGACCAGCGACACGCTGGACTACGTGACAAGCGACTACCTCCCGGCGACGATCAACACGGCGAGCCACCCGGAGACCGGAAACCTCTACGGGCTGCCGCTGTTCCCGGACTACCCGGTGATGCAGTACCGCAGGGATCTGGTCGAGGAGGCCGGGTACAACCCCGGCGAGAACAACTGGGCGACCGAGCCGATCTCCTGGCAGGAGTTCGCCGGGATCGTCGCCGACGTCTGGGAGTACCACGGCCAGGACGCCTACAACTACGGGTTCACCACGCAGGGGGACAACTACGAGGGGACGTCCTGCTGTACGTTCAACGAGATGATGACGTCGTTCGGCGGCGCCTACTTCGGCGACCACGAGAACCTGTTCGGCCCAGTCGGCGAGCGGCCGATCACCGTCGACGACGAGGCCGTCGTCGAGACGATCCAGGTGATGCGGTCGTTCATGTACGGGCCGGACGCGGACGACGCACATCCGGACTACCCCCAGATCAGCACCTCCGACCTCGTGGAGTTCACGGAGGAACCGTCGCGGGAGCCGTTCACCGCCGGCAACGCCATCTTCCACCGCAACTGGCCGTACTCAGTCAGGATCAACGACGAGGAGTACGGCGACGACTTCGACATCATGCCGATGCCCTACGGCGTCGAGGAGGGCGCGGGGAACTTCGGCGGGACCGGCGGCACGAATTCGGCGCTCGGCGGCTGGCACCTCACTGTCAACCCGAACTCAGACAACCCCAGCGCGGCGGTGCAGGTGCTGGAGGCGTTCGCCAACGAGAGCGTGATGAACACGCTGTTCAGGGAAGGGGGCTGGCTCCCGCCGGACCCGAGTGTGATCGAGGCTGCCGACGAGAGCGTGGCCGGCAGCATGGCCCAGTATCTCGATACGATGGCCGTCGCGGGCGAGAACACCGTGCCGCGGCCGGTGACCGTCGTCTGGCCCGACCAGTCGCCGCTGATCTCCGGGGAGATCCACGCCGCCTACACCGGGGACAAGACGGCTGCCAGCGCGATGTCGGACCTCGTCGGCCAACTCGAGGACGCGGAGCAGGTGTAGGAGACGGATCAGCGAATGAGCACTGACACTCAAAACGACGGGGACAGTGGGCGGCTCGTCATGCGCCCGCTGAACCGTCTCGAAACCGTCAGCGAACAGGTGTACGCGTACGTTCTCCTGATCCCCGCGGCCATCCTGCTCGGCTTCATCGCCTTTTACCCGCTGTTGAACACGCTGTGGTTCTCGTTGCTCGGGGACGACGTGTTTAGCCCTGATCCGTTCGGGGAGTTCAACGGGTTCGGGAACTACGCGGACCTGCTGGCGGGCGAAGCACAGCTACCTCAGCAGTTCCTCGACGTCGGCCTCAGCGGCTCGTTCCCGTTCATCGAGATGGGGACGCCGTTTCTACAGCAGGCGCTGTTCGTGACGCTCGCGTTCGCGATCATCAGCGTGCTGTTCGAGACGCTGATCGGGTTCGGCCAGGCGTACGTGATCGACCAGGACTTCCGGGGCCGCCGGTGGGTCCGCGTCGCCATCATCATCCCGTACGCGCTGCCGATCGTCATCCAGGCGATGATCTTCTACCTCATGTTCAACCCGACGATCGGCTGGGCAACGGACCTGATGCAGGCGATCGGCGTGTTCGGCGACAACCCGCTGGCGAGCAGCCGCGACTCGTTTTTCATCGTGCTCGTCGCGGACATCTGGAAGACCTCGGCGTTCATGGCGCTGTTGATCCTCGCAGGGCTCCAGAGCGTCGACCGCAGCCTCTACGACGTGGCGAAGGTCTCGGGCGCCTCGCCCTGGCAGCAGTTCAAGTACATCACGTTCCCGATCGTCCTGCCGGCGCTTCTGGTCGCGATGTTGTTCCGGACGATGGACGCGATGCGCATCTACGGGCTGGTCGACGCGACGGCCGGCTGCGAGCAGGTGCCGTCGATGACGTGTCTGGTGATCACCGCGCTCCAGGGGTCGCGCCGCTGGGCGACGGCCTCGGCCGTCGCGTTCCTGACGGCGATCGTCATCGGCCTGCTGGTCATCGTCTATCTCATCGGACTCCGGGGCAGCGAGGGAGGTGTTGCCTGAGATGAGCGCCGACGACGAACACCCCGACCTCGCGGCGATGGAACAGGTCCAGGAGCCCGACCTGGACCGCGGTCCCGTCGAGGCGTGGGCTGCGAAGATGATCTCGAACCCCGACCGGGCGTACAGGGCGATGTTCTACACCGCGACGGTGTTCTTCCTGGTCACCACGCTGTTCCCGTTCTACTGGCTGTTCATGGTCGCGATCACGCCGGGGCGTGAACTGTCGGAGGTCGGCGCACTGACGCCGGGCGGGTTCGACCCGACGTCGTTCATCACGATCTTCACCCGGCTGCCGTTCCACCGGTACGTGTTCAACAGCTTCCTGATCGCCACCGTCGCGACCGTCATCGTGCTGTTCGTCGCGAGCCTGGCGGGCTACGTGTTCGGCCGGCTGCGGTTCCGCGGGAAGAACGCGCTCCTCCTGCTCGTGCTGGTCACGTCGTTTTTCCCGCCGGCAGCGTTTTTCGTCCCGCTGAACCGGCTGTTCAACACCCAGGTGGCGGTGCTGGAGCCGATCATGTCGGAGGGGACGCTGTACAACACGCCGTACGCGATCTTCATCCCGGTGTCGGCGATCTTCCTCCCGCTGTCCATCTTCATCCTGATGACGTTCTACTCGCAGATCCCCGACGGGCTCGAGGACGCCGCGCGGATCGAAGGGACGACGCGCGTCGGCGCGCTGTTCCGGGTCATCGTGCCGCTGTCGGCGCCCGGCGTCGCGACCGCCGGCGTGCTGACGTTCATCACCGTCTACAACGAGTACTTCTTCTCGTCGTTGATGACCGACGGCCGGCCGGAGAACTGGGCCCCGATGCTCGAGGGGATCCTCGCCTTCCAGGGGCAGTACGAGGTGGACTTCCACCTCATGGCTGCGGCGAGTATTGTCGCCGTGTTGCCGGTCGCGATCCTGGTCATCGTCGCACAGGAAAAGATTGTCAGCGGCCTCACCGCAGGAGCAGTCAAGGAGTAAACATGGCACAAGTCAAACTCGAAAACGTCACGAAACAGTACGAAGACGTAACGGCAGTCGACGACATGAACCTCGAGATTAAGGACGGCGAGTTCGTCACCTTCGTCGGCCCATCGGGCTGCGGGAAATCGACGACGATGGAGACGATCGCCGGGCTGACGATCCCGACCGACGGGGGAGTCTACATCGGCAACGAGAACGTGACGAGAAAGCCGCCGAAAGACCGGGGGATCTCGATGGTGTTCCAGAACATCGCGCTGTTCCCCCACATGGACGTGTACGATAACATCTCCTTCGGCCTCCGGCTCCGGAAGTACGACCAGGAGGAGATCGACCAGCGCGTCGAGAACGCGGCGGACGTCGTCCAGCTCGAAGGGATGATGGACCGCATGCCCGAGGAGATGTCGGGTGGACAGCGCCAGCGCGTCGCGATCGCACGCGCTATCGTCCGCAACCCGCGGGTGTTCCTGATGGACGAACCGCTCGCGAATCTGGACGCCGAGCTGCGGGTACACATGCGCACGCAGCTCCAGCGGCTCCACCGCGAGCTCGACACGACGATCATCTACGTCACCCACGACCAGGCCCAGGCGATGACGATGTCCGACCGGATCGCGGTGATCAACAGCGGCGAACTCATGCAGGTCGACCCGCCACTGACCTGCTACAACGAGCCCAACAACCTGTTCGTCGCGGGCTTTATCGGCTCGCCGTCGATGAACTTCGTCGAGGGTCAGATCACGAACTCGGGTTTCGAGTCGGAGTACATGGACCTCCCGTTCGACCCCGAGACCCAGGGCGTCGAACCCGGTCAGGACGTCACGCTCGGCATCCGCCCGGAGGACGTGTATCTCGAACCCACCCGCAACCAGGCGGGGACGCCGTCGAAAACCTACGACATGGTGGTCGACGTGCTCGAACCGATGGGCGACGAGGTCTTCGTCTTCCTGCTCGCCGAGCGAGGGATCGAGACCAGCGCCGACGAGATGGGCGCCGGCCAGCTCCTGATGAGCGTCGAACCGGACGCGGACGTCCAGGCTAACCAGGACAAACAGATCGTCATCGACCGCGACAGGGTCCACCTTTTCGACTCCGAAACCGAGCAGGCGATCACGCACGGCCTGAAGTAGCCGGGCCACAACGGCCATTTTTTCGGGCGCACTCCCCGAACCCAGCTGGCGTCTTCTCGGGAATAAGAACGATCCAGTGGAGACAGTAGTCACGGCACCGGATGACGGCTGTCTGACGCGGTTCTATGTGGCGTGCGTTCGTACCCCACCCATGAGCAGCCAGTCGAGCGGAACAGCGGGAGTCGAGTCGTGGTTGCCGTCGTGTACGTTCTGCGACGGGCAGCTGACCGAGCAACTACTCGCCCTCCAGAGCTACCCCGGCGAGGCGGCGTCGCTGCCGGCGGACGTCCCGGACGACGGCGGCCTCACGCTCTGTCCGGACTGCGCGAGCGAGGTGGTCGAACTGCTCGCCAGCTGGCAACCCCACGGACAGCCGCCGGTCGGCGCGGACAGCTCCATCGGCGACGGCTACCGGGAGGTGGGCGGGACCTGCAGTTTCTGTACGGACGGCCGTGACGGACCGGTGCTCGGAGTCGAACTCTACCGGCGCGTCGGCGACGAGTTGCCCGCCTACGCGAACTACATGCTCTGTGACAGCTGCCAGTCCGTCTTCGGTGAGTTCCTGCAGAACGTCCGTCGCGAGTCGGAATCGTAGGGATCCACTGCCGTGAGACGAGATGGGATCCCGGTTTACAGTTCGTAAATGATCGCCTCGTAGGGACGGAGGTCGAGGGCTGACGGGTCGGTGTCGGGCTCGGAGAGGTTTGACAGCACGACCGTCGCGTCCGCGACGTCGACTGACGCCGGCGCCTCGAACGCCGGCCGCTCGGCGGAGAAGTTACAGACGACGAGCAGTTCCCGGTCCGCTTCGGGAAGCGCCCGGCGGAACGCGTAGATCTGCTCGTGCCCGGGGAGCAGGAGATCGAATTCGCCGTAGACCAGCACGTCCATCCCGTCCCGGAGCGCGATCAACTCCCGGTAGTACTCGAACACCGAGTGGTCGCGCTCGCGGTCGGCCGCGACGTTCACCGTCTCGTAGTCGTCGCCGACGGGCATCCAGGGCTCGCTCGCCGAGAAGCCCGCGTGCTCGGCGTCGGACCACTGCATCGGCGTCCGGGCGTTGTCACGCGAGAGGCGCTCGACGTTCTCCCTGACCTCCGCGAACTCCCTGCCGGCCTCGCGCTGGTTGTGCCAGTAGTTGATCACCCAGGGATCGACCAGATCGTCGGACGACTTAAAAGAGACGTTGCTCATCCCGATCTCCTCGCCCTGGTAGACAAAGGGCGTGCCCTTGTGGCCGTGCAGCCAGGTCGCCAGCATCGTCGCGGATTCGTAGCGGTACTCGGGGTCGCCGAACCGCGATACAGCACGGGGTTGGTCGTGGTTGCTGTGGTACAGCGCGACCCACGTCCCCTCGGCAGCGGCGTCCTGCCAGCGCGTCATCGCTTCTTTGAGGTCGGTGAGCTCCCACTCCCGGTAGTCGAACCGGTCGCGGCCGTCCAGCTGCACGTGATCGAAGTAGATCACCATGTCCAGCAGATTCGACTCCCGGCCGGTCACGTCGAGCGCCGTCCCGGGGTCGATGAACGTACACTCGCCGATGGTCGCGACCTGGTCGCGGTGCTCGCCGAACCCCCGCTCGGCAAGTTCGTCGAAGAACTCGTGCATCCGCGGCCCGTTGACGTGGTGTTCGCCGCCGACGAACTCCGCCTCCGGGTCGCCGTCGGGCAGCCCCGGCGCCTTCGAGATCTCGTTGATCACGTCCAGCCGGAACCCGTCGATCCCGCGTTCGAGCCACCACGAGACGACGTCGTAGACATCCTCGCGGACGTCACTGTTCTCCCAGTTGAGGTCGGGCTGGTCCCGGGTGAACAGGTGGAGGTAGTACTCCGCGCGCTCGTCGTCGTACGTCCAGGCCGGAATGTCGAAATGAGAATCCCAGTTGTTCGGGTACTCGCCGTCCTGTCCGGGCCGCCAGATGTAGTAGTCCTCGTACTTCCCTTCCCGCGCCCGGGAGCGCTGGAACCACTCGTGGTCGATCGAGGTGTGGTTGACGACCAGGTCCATCACGAGCTTGATGCCGCGGGCGTGCAGTTCCTCGAGCAGCCGGTCCCAGTCGTCCATCGAGCCGTACTCCGGGTTGATCGCCCGGTAGTCGGCGATGTCGTACCCGAAATCCGCCTGCGGCGACTCGTAGACGGGGTTGAGCCAGACGGCGTCGACCCCCAGCTCCTCGAGGTAGTCCACCTTCTCGACGATCCCCGGAATATCGCCGATCCCGTCCCCGTCGCTATCGTTGAAACTCCGCGGATAGATCTGGTAGAAGACGGCCTCCTTCCACCAGGATTGTTCATCAGATACTATCCCTGTTGTACTCGACTCCTGCATGGGTAGCATATCAGTACCTACCTACAAGGTTATTTCGGCTGCTCTGATCTCTACATTCCAGTACAAGACAGAGACAGATCGTCGACGGCGGGCGAACGGTCGCAGGGATCAAGCGGCTGGCGACCCTCGTATCGGTATGGTCACGGGCCCGGCGCTGACCTTCCGACTCCTGGTCGCAGCCGGCTGTATCCTCGGCCCGACGGTGCTGTTTCTGGGGTTCTGGCGGCTGCTCGGCCGGCTGCGGGAGGGTGACCTCGTCGCTCGCCTCGCGGACCGGGGTGTCGCCAGGCAGCCGGACGTATCGATGGGGGACGTCCTGGAGACAGTCACCGACGCTTCGGGCGGGCCACGGCGGTGTGAGCGGTGTGGCGTGCGCAACAGAACAGGCGCGTCGGCCTGTCGGCGCTGTGGACGGAGCCTGGAGTAGTGGGCACCTGCCGGCTGTGGGCGCCGCTCACTCGCTCCAGAGGCTATCGCCGCTCACTCGATCGAGAGAATCCGCACGCGGTGAGCTTCGAGTTCCTCGATCATCGCGCCCCAGCCGCCGACCTCGACCGAGCCGTCGTCGGTTTCGAGAATCAGCGCGACCTGCCCGCCATAGGTGGCGACCTGGTCGCTCTCTTTGTACTTCGAGCCGCTGATCACCACGTCCGAGACGGTGCCCTCGACCGTCCGGTTGCGGCCGTTCTCGGTGTCGTACCCGTCGACGCGCACCCGGACTGTCGCCCCGTCCTCCAGCAGCGGCCGCACGTCCTGGACGCAGTACCGGATGTCGATGTAGTCGCCGTAGACGTCGTCGCCCTCTTCCTCGTAGTATGTCTCCCAGATGTCCCACTGCGTCGTCAGGAAAAACCAGTGGAAAACGTAGGTGTGGGTCCGGTCGTCGACGATAATCCCGTACACGTTCGCGGAGCCGGCGTGGGGGACGAAACAGGCTTTCGTCCGGTCGACGGTCACCACGAACGGCGAGGGGATGTCGCGGTAGCGGACCTCCGTCGCCACCTCCGCGATGTCCTCGGCGGACGGCAGCGCGTCCCGGCCGGCCACGTCCCCGGTGGAAAAGGAGAGCTTCACGTTTGCCCCGTTGTCCTTGGCCGTCCGGAGCGCGGACCGGAGCTGCTGGTAGTGCCCCGGGTTCAGCGAGGCCTCGACCTGGTTGGCGGCCCCCTGGACGAACTCGTCGGCCCGGTTCAGCACTGTCTCGAACCGCTTGACGATGCTGACCACGCCCTCCTCGATCGACGGCTGCTCCCACCGGCGCTCGATCTCGTCGGCGGCGTCGGTAAATCGGGTCGCGCGCGACGTGAGGTCGTCCCGCAGCACGTCGAGGTCGTGGGCGCGGGCGTGCAGGGAATCCTGCTCGTACAGTTCGACGTACCCCGCGCTCTCCAGGTCCCGCAACACGTCGTAGATGCGCGGGTCGGGCACGTTGCTCGCCTTGACGATCTCCGTCGCTGGCGACGCCCCCAGTTCGAGGATCGTCACGTACGCGTCCGCCTGATACGGCGACAGTCCGGCCTCCTCGAGCACGTCGACGAGTTCCCCCCGATCCATCGTCACCGCCCCCCCTCGTGCCCCCGGCTGGACCAGTGACGCGGGACCCGCTGCCGTCCGGGTACAGTACAGCCAGTCTGTGCTGAAGCGTTCACCATCACACTAACAAATAACACCAATTGTAAAAGATTTAGGGGTTGATGTGCAACGAGTAGTATGGACGGGGACCCACGGGAAAGAGCACGCGACGGGTCAGCACCGTCGCGGTGGTCGGCCGAGAG
>PXSQ01000039.1:31286-34800 GCA_003022725.1 Halobacteriales archaeon SW_7_65_23
GTGCTGTTCTCGCTGACGACCTCCGCGGAGCTGCTGCCGGGGAAGCGCCACGACGTTGCAGAAATCAGATACTTCTACTCGCGGGACAGCCGTGACTGGGCGCTCGGCGGCCGGGTCTTCGACGGCGGGGCGCTCGGTCAGCGCCAGTGGGCCGGCTCGGCGGTGTACGACGACGGGTCACTGTACGTCTTCTATACGGCGGCCGGCGACGACGGCGCCGACGACCTCACCTACAGCCAGCGGCTCGCCGCCGCGCACGGCGGCAGCCTGACCACCGGGCCGGACGGCGTCGGCGTCGAGGGTTCCTGGACCCACGAGACGCTGCTGGAACCCGACGGCGAGTACTACGAGACGCAGGCGCAGTCCCGCGGAATGATCTACACGTTCCGGGACCCGTGGCCGTTCGAGGATCCGGCGACGGGCGACACCCACCTGCTGTTCGAGGCGAACGCGCCCGTGCCGGCGGGGAGCGACCGCTGTGACGGCGACGCACGCCGACAGGAGTTCAACGGCTGTGTCGGGATCGCGACGTCGCCGACCGGCGACCTGCTGGAGTGGGGGCTCCGGCCGCCGCTGCTCGAGGCCGTCTGCGTCAACCAGGAGCTCGAACGGCCCCACGTCGTCCGCCGCAACGGCCGGTACTACCTGTTTGTCTCCAGCCACCAGCATACGTTTGCGCCCGGGTTCGACGGGTTCGACGGCCTCTACGGGTTCGTGGCGGATTCGCTGTTCGGGTCGTACGAACCGCTCAACGGGACGGGGCTGGTGCTGACGAACCCGGCGACAGCGCCCTACCAGTCGTACTCCTGGATGGCGCACAACCACCCCGACGGGGTGCTTGTCCAGCACTTCCTGAACTACCACGACTTCGCTGGCGGGTCGCTGGATGTCATCGGAGAACTCCCCGAGGGCGAGCAGTTCCGGCGGTTCGGCGGGACGCTCGGCGCGACCGTCAGGCTGGACGTCGACGGCGCGAGAACCCGGGTCGAGGGGGCGCTGTCCCCGTGGCACATCCCGCGCGCTGACAAGGAGCTACAGCCACTGGAAACCCCGTGGTCCCCCGATGATCTGCTGCTCGACGCCGGCGGGGAACGGAGTCGGGGCGACGGAGTGGACCGGAACTGGGACGACCTGCCCACCCGCGGCCGGGATTCGAGTTCCCGGCCGGGGTCGGGCTCGCACTGACGACCGCAGACCCGGTCACGCCGGCGTCGGTACCCGTCAGCGGTGTGCCGAACACTGCCAGTTCTCTGTGCCGTCCGCGAACGCCTCCCCCATCGTCCAGCCCCCCAGGGAGCTGACGGTCGCGCGTCCGTCCCTGGCGGTCAGCGAGAAGCGGGTGCTCGCGGCGTCGGTGGGGTAGACCCGGCTGGTGAGGCAGTGGCGTTCGTTGGCGAACAGCTCGACGACGGAGCCGTCGAGGAACACGCGCAGCGAGAGCGGGCCGTCATACGGCGTGACGCCCATCCGCTGGGTCCCACCGAACGACCGGTCGTCGGCGCTTGCGGCCGCCCGGTCGACCGTGAGCGTCCCGTCGCGGCTGTAGGTGATCGGCGTCCGCTCGCTTCCGTCGGGCGACTCGAACACCGACAGCTCGACCGACTCGGCGTCGTCCAGCCGTACCTCCAGGTCGAGTTCGAGCGCCCGGCTGCCGGCGTCGAACCGGTCGCGCTCGCCCGCACCGAGCGCGAGCGAGTCCGGAAGGTCGAGGTCGCCCTCGCGGAGCCGCCGGAGTTCGGCGGCGGGTCGCTGCCGGAGCCGGCCGTCGGGACCCAGCGAGAGCTCCCGCGGCAGCGAGAGCGCGCCCGACCAGCCGGCGTCCCACTGGGCGCTGACGTCCCGTGCCTCCTTCAGCCAGCCCCAGGTGAGCCACCGGTCGCCGTCGCGCAGCGACTGCGGGGCGTAGAAGTCACCGTGGTCGAGGGTGCCGCGGCGCTCGACCCGGAAGCGACCGTTCCGGCGCTCGCCCAGGAAGTACCGCACGGACTCGTAGTCCGAGACGTGCAGCAGCTCCGTCCCGCCGAGGTCGAGCAGTTCGGGACACTCCCAGACCGCGCCCGCGCCCTCCCAGTCGCCGACGAGCAGCGGGCCCTCGTAGCGCCAATCGGTGAGTGTTTCGCCGGTGTAGTGCAGCACCGCCCCGCCCGCGTCCGCGAGGCCGGTGCCGATCAGCTGGTGCCAGGTGTCGCCCTCGCGCCAGACGGTGTGGTCGCGGAACTCGGCCGCCCAGTGGTCGGTCTCCAGCAGGTCCAGGTCCGCGGGCGGCGCTTCGATGACCGGGTTGTCGGGGTGTTTCTCCCAGCGGCAGAGGCGCTCACCGCCGGCCGTGGCCAGGCAGGGGAGCTGTCTGCGCCCGTTGCCGCCGGTGTAGAGGATCGCCGGCGTTCCCCCGTCGTTGACGGCACAGCCCGACCAGCAGCCGTCCCTGTCGGGGCCCTCGGGCGAGGGCGACAGCGCGACCGGCTCGTCGGTCCAGGTCACGAGGTCGTCGCTGACCGCGTGGCCCCAGTGCATCGTGTTGTGGAACGGGCCGCCGGGGTTGTACTGGTAGAAGACGTGGTACCGCCCGTCGTACCTGAGCAGCCCGTTGGGGTCGTTCAGCCAGTTGGCCGGCGGCGTCAGGTGGTACGACGGCTGCTGAGGGTCCCCGGCCAGCTGCCGGCGCATGGCCGCGAGGTCGGCGGCCTCGTGGGGACGGCCTGGGTGCTCGTAGCCGCCGGTCAGCCCCTGGAGACAGCCCCGAAGCACCGCATCTCGGGCCTCGGCGAAGGCGCCGGCCCCCGGGCCGTCGAACACCAGCCCGGCACCGACGCCGAGCACCGTCCCCGCTCCCTCGCGCCAGGAGACAACCTGCATCTCTTTGGGGACGTCCGCCCCGCCGCGGACGGTCGAGGCGAGGATCTCGCCGCGTGCTGGCAGGATCCCCTCGTACCGGGCGACTGCCGGGGTGCCGCCCTCCCGGATCGGGATCCGCAGGGAGACGGCCGCCGACGCGACCGGGTGGTCGTCGTACAGCGACCGCCAGAGCAGCCCCGTCGCCTCGTCCGTCCCGGCCGGTCCGACGACGTCCGGCCCCACCGTCTCGACGCCCAGCGCGTCGACGGCTGCCATCGCGGCGCCTGTCAACAGCACGCTCCCGCCCTCGACGATGTACGTGTCGAGGAGTCCCGCGACACCCGCCAGCGGCTGCCTAGAGCCCACCGTATCGCGGTGCCACCAGAGGACGTCGAAGCGATCGGCCACCCGACTCCCGGACGTCGCTCCGTTCGTGCTGTCGCCGGGCACCTGCTCGAATGCAACCGCCTCCGCCCCCCAGCCGAGGTCGTCCAACCGCTCTAGGGCGGCCCGCTGTTCGCCGGTCAGCCCGCCGTCGTAAAGAAAGCCGACGCTCCCAGCCGACGCTACCATTTCGAACAGGTACAACACGAGTTAGTAAATATTTGATGGACGGCTGCTCGCGGGTCCCTGTCCGGATGCCTTCCCGCTGCCCGATGACAGCGAAGCTTACCGACCG
>PXSQ01000040.1 GCA_003022725.1 Halobacteriales archaeon SW_7_65_23
CGAGCGCGAGGACGCGCTGCGGGAGTGAGCAGTCGGTCGGGCGACGCTCATGTCAGGACGCCGCCGATCGCGCCGCCGACACCGCTGTCGACGGCTGCGATCAGCGCGATGATCGCGACGACGACGAGCGTGCCGAGGCCGGCGATGCCGCCGATGAGGCCGCCGACGGGGCCCAGCGCCAGGCCGGCGACCGACAGCAGGATCGCGAGCGCGACGCCGAGGACGAGCGCGCCGAGGCTGCCGGCCAGCAGCCCGTGCCAGAACCCGCTGAACAGGCCGCCGTCGGCGAGGTAGCCGGCGACGAACCCGCCGACCAGCGCCGCGACGAGCTGTCCGATGCCCGGGAGGAGCATGCCCACGAACCCGAGGACGAGGATGACGCCGAAGCCGATGATCACCGCACGCCAGTTGGTCATCGAACGATCACCCGTTGGCTGCTGCGTTCGTTTCGCCTGTATGCTGTCGATTCCATATGTTCGTTACAGCGAGCAGCCGCTTGAGTAAACGGCACCTTCCCGGCGAGGCCGTGTTGGCCGGCTGCCCGCCCGACTCGCCCCTGTCGTAACCGCTCGTTACTTTCGGGCGGGACCTAGCTCACTCGGCCGGTGCTGGCGAGTACGGTTCCCGCCTCCAGTCCGTGTAGTACCACCACGCACGTTCCAAACTCCTGCTCGAACGGGGTGCTGCAAACGGGGCGTTACGCGCGATAACCGCTGTATAGCAAAATCGGAACGGTCCCTAGTGAGGTCAATGTCCGAAACGGAGCAGTACACGAAGTACGCGATCCTGGCGCAGCTTCAGGAGGCCGACCTGCAGAACCCCCACGATATGGCGTCAATGTGGGGGACGATCACCAACCAGTGCGGCGAGGTCGGCGTCGAAATTCTGGATTCGTACGCCGTGCTCGGCGAGTTCGATTTCCTGGTGTTGGCCGACGCACCGTCCCGCGGCCAGGTACTCAAAGCCGCCCTGATCATGGAACGGCACGGGCTGGACGTCCAGACGATGGAGATCGTCTCGACGGATAGCTTCGCCAAGCTCGTCGACGATATATCCTGATATTGCCGGACGTGACTATGTTACTCCGAGTGATGGATCGCTGGAGCGTCCCAGTGTTGGGCCGCCCTGGGGATCGTGTTCACCTGGTTCGGTGCGCTGAAGATCGTCGGCATGAGCCCCGCCGACGGGGTCGTCGCGTCAGTCATCTACCTCATCCTGCCCGGGATATTCATCCCGCTGCTCGGCGTCTGGGAGGTGCTGATCGGTATCTGCCTGCTGTACCGGCCGCTGATCCCCGTCGGGTTAGTGTTGCTGTTTCATCGGCGCGGCGCTCGTCATCGGTGGGACGATCCACCGCGAAAACCGGGCGGGCGGCACGCCCCCGAAGCAACAGGGGAGTAATCCGTTCCCGGAGCGCACGACAGCGGTATTGCTCCCCGCGCGGTAGCATCACGTTACTGAGCAGTGGCGTCTATACAGCCAGACGTGACTCCGTCCAGTGCCAGGACAGTCCATCGGCTGTGTCATGGCCCGAACAACGGGATTTTCTCCATTCAGACACGAACGATTCTGTCCGGATGAAACCGGGTACATACAGCATTGCTGCGGATTAAAACAATTAGGCCCAGTGTTTTTTGTACCACCCTCGGTAGATAGCGTATGGTTAGACAAACTGACGACGACGGTCGTAGTAGCCGGCACGATATCGGCAGCGTGTTTTCCTGCCTATCTGCGGCGGGACATCGCCGCATCATAAGGCGCGTCTACCAGCAGGCGCCCGAGCCGGTTCCCCGGGGGGATCTGACGGCGGCGCTCGCCGCCTGGCGGACCGGGAAACCGCCGGACGAGGTGACCGCCGAGGAACGCGAGCGAGCCGCTATTGCGCTCCATCACCAACACCTCCCGAAACTTACCGACGCCGGACTTCTCAAGACCGGCGAAGACGCGGTCACGCTCGCAGACCACCCGGCGTACCGGGACGAAGGGATCGTCGAGGCGCTCAACGAGGCAGCCGGGAGTTCAGCGGCACTCGACTCCCTGTTCGGTGCGCTCGCAGACGACCGCCGGCGAGCCGTCCTCGACGCCCTCAGCCACCAGTTCGGGCCGATCCACGTCGAGACGCTAGCACGGGAACTCGTCGCGGACGACCGGGAGCAGCCGGAGTCGGACGTGCCATCGGACGCCGTCGAGCGGACCCTGGTGGAGCTTCAGCACGCGACCCTCCCGCAGCTCTCAGAGGCCGATCTGATCGAGTACGACACCGGGGCGGACACCGCCGCTTACAGCGGCCACCCGGCGCTTCGGGTTCCGTGGATGCACTCCGTGCTCGGCCCCGCGTTCCGCACGAGCCTCACCGGCGAGTCCGAGCCGGACGGGATCGGCGAGGTCCAGGGCCGACAGGACGTCGTGTCGTTCGGCCAGTCGCTGTTTGATCGGGTCGACGAGGAGATGTTCTGCATGTTCACCGACACGGGGCTGCTCGAAGCCGGCTGTCTCACCCGCGTCCGGGACGCGTCGCGCCGCGGCGTCGACGTCTACCTCGGCACCCCGAACCCGACCGTCCGGGAGTACGTCCAGGAGCACGCGCCCGAGGTCGTCCTCTGGGAGCCGGGCACCAACTGGCTAAACTTGCCGTTGGCGGAGGGCCGCGTGGGCCGGCTGCTGCTGGCCGACCGCGAGGCGGTCATGCTCGGGACGCTCCTGGAGCAAGATGGCGACGACGTCTCGGAGGAACAGGCCATCGTCGGCGAGGGCGAAGACGACACGCTGGTCACGATGGTTCGCCAGTTGGTCGGCCCGCACCTCGAAGAGATCGACGAGAACACCGAGGACGTTGAGGCCCGACTACCGCTCTAGGGCCAGTACCTGCGCAAGTCAGGCCACCAACAGTCCAGAGCCGATCAGAACACCACCTCCCACTGGTACCCGCAGCCCTCACACTCGAACGAAACTTTCACTCCCCCGTTGAGCCTCTCCCGTTCGACGACCTCGCCGACGGCCTCCTTGCAGGAAGGGCAGGTAGCGTCGTTCACTCTATAATCAGACGGATATAAGGGCCAACAATCTACGGCCTAAACTGTATGGTCCAGTTGTAACGGTACCAGCAACAGGGTCGATTGCCATTTTTTACCATGGGGGCCGTCCCCGGTACGGTGCCGAGTTCTCCAGTGGCTGCCTGCGACCGGCAGAACTCCGCCGAACCGACAGATTGAATCGCCCGAGCGCCGACGGTGGGACAATGGACTCATCCGCCGGTTCGCCGCCAGTTCGGCGGCTCGCCGACTGGGATCACGACCGCCTCGGGGCGCTCGCGGACCGCTACGGCACGCCGCTGTACGTCCTCGACACCGCCCGGGTCCGCGAGAACTACCGGCGCTTCGCGGCAGCGTTCCCCGACGCCCACGTCATGTACGCCGCGAAAGCCCACACCGGCCGCGCGGTGCTTGAGACGCTGCTCTCCGTGGGCGCGGACATCGAGTGCGCCGCGCGCGGCGAACTCCAGCGGGCGATCGACGCCGGCGCGGACCCCGACACGCTCCAGTACACGGCGGTCAACCCGCCGGCCGGGGACCTCGACTACGCCGCGGATCTCGGCGCCGACAATCCGGGGCTGACGATCACCGCCGGCGCCCGCGACACGTTCGACCGCCTCGCCGATCGAGGATACGACGGCCGCGTGGCGATCCGCGTCAACCCCGGCATCGGTACCGGCCACCACGAGAAAGTCGCCACCGGCAAGGACGCGAAGTTCGGCATCCCCGCCGAACAGGTCGCCGACGTCGCCGCCGACGTCCCCGAGCGGTTCGACATCGCCGGACTTCATGCCCACGTAGGCAGCGGTGTCCTCCGGGACGATCTGGACGACCACTGCCGCGCCATCGAGCGGGTCGCCGATCTCGCTCGCGAAATCGAGGCCGACGGCGCCGACCTGGAGTTCGTGGATATCGGGGGCGGCTTCGGCGTCCCCTACCGCGAGGACGAGGACCCGCTGGACATGGAAACTGTCGGCGAGCGCGTCCGGGAGGCCGCCGGCGACCTCGACGCGCGCCTCGCGCTCGAACCCGGGCGCTACGTGGTCGCGGACGCAGAGGTGATCCTAACGCGGATCAACACCATCAAGGAGGCGCCCTCGTCGACGGTCGTCGGCGTCGACGCCTCGCTCGCGACGCTGATCCGGCCCGCTATGTTCGACGCCTACCACCCCATCCGGAACGTTACCGCGCCGGAGCGGGGCCCGGAACCGGTTGCCGTCGGCGGCCCGTGCTGTACGAGCGCGGACGTGTTCTGCACCGATCGGCCGGTCGCCCGCCCGGAACGGGGCGACCTCCTGGCGATCGGCAACGCCGGCGCCTACGGCTACGAACTCGCCAGCCAGTTCCACTCCCAGCCCCGACCCGCAGAAGTCTCCATCGACGGAGACGAGACGCGGGTGGTCCGCCGCCGCGAGACGCTGGACGACGTGACGCGGGTCGAGCAGGAGTGAGCACCGCCGGGCGAACGCTCAGTCTGACCGTCTGCCAGTGACTGCCGTCTACCCAGCCGCTGGCTGTCTGCCAGCGACACAGACAACGCCCCTGGCGGACTGAAAGGAGATCCCACCAGCAACACCACGAGGAACTAGAGCGCTACCTTCAAACACACGCCGGTCCCAGAACGCGTATGGCCGATCTCGACATCCTGGTGACGAACGACGACGGGATCGAATCGACGGGGTTTCACGCCCTCTACGAGGAACTGTCCGAGGTCGGCTCGGTCACCGCCGTCGCGCCGGCCGAGGACCAGAGCGCCGTCGGTCGGGCGATGTCCTACTCCGTGGGCGTCCGCGACCACGAACTCGGCTACGTGATCGAGGGGACACCCGCCGACTGCGTCGTCGCGGGGCTGTCCTCGCTCGTGCCCGAAACCGACATCGTGGTGTCGGGCTGCAACCGCGGCGCGAACCTCGGAACGGCGGTGCTGGGCCGGTCGGGAACCGTCAGCGCGGCCGTCGAGGCGGCGTTTTTCGGCTGCCCGGCGGTCGCCGTCTCGATGTACATCCCGACCGAGGAGTACGTCCCCGGCGAGGACACCCTCGCCGCCCACCAGTACGCCGAGGCCGTCCGGGCGGCGCGGTACCTCGTCGAGCACGCCGCCGAGGCCGAGCTGTTCCCCCACGGCGGCTACCTCAACGTCAACGCGCCGATCGCCGACCGCGCAACCGGCGAGATGGAAGTCACCCGCCCCTCCCACAGCTACCACATGGTGGCCGAGCAGGACGGCGAGACCATCACACTGACCAACCGTGTCTGGGAACTGTTACCTGCGGGCGACCTCGACGAACCTGACGGCACCGACCGCAGCGCGATCCAGGAGAACAAAGTCAGCGTCTCGCCGCTGACCGCCCCCCACACGACCGAGCACCACGAACTGCTCGATGGGATCGCCGACGCGTATCCGGAGTGAACTCCCGGACGGTTCGGCCGTCCTCCTCGTAGACGCGGAAAGAACAGCGTCAGCGCTTCTCGCGCTGTTCGACCTTGTTCAGTTCGATCAGCAGGCGGAAGATAGCTTTCACGAGGTTCGCGTCGACGTCGAACTGCTCGGCGCTCGTGCCGGCGCGCTCCATGACGCGGGCCTCCTGTTCCTCGTCGACAGTCGGGAGACCGCGTTCGGCTTTCACCTCCGCGATAGTGTCGGCGACGTACGTCCGTCTGGCGATCAGTTCGACGAGCTCGTAGTCGATGTCGCGGATCTCCTCGCGGAGTTCGTCGAGTGTCATCTCCGCCGGGTCGATGCCGGCCGCCTCCTCGGCGGCGTCGATGCCGTCCCTCCCGTGGTCGTGGTCAGTCATCGATCAGTGTTCCCTCCGATTGAGTGGTCGTCAGCCACGCCCGCCCGCCGCGCTCGGCCCACACGTCGCGGACGCCCGCGAGCGCGTCGCGGTCGCCGACAGCGGTGAAACTCGGCCCCGTGCCGGACAGCGAGACGCCGGCGGCGCCGGCCAGCCCCTCGACGAGCGGCTCCGCGGAGAACCCCAGTGCCCCGCAGAACGCGAAGCCGTTGACCGTCATCGCCCGCTCGAACTCGCCGGACAGCGCCAGGTCGGCGACGAGGTCGGCCACCGGCGCGATCCGGCGACAGCGCTCGACGTCCGCGTCGGCGCTGTAGGCCCGCTCGGGCGGCGTCCAGACGAGGACATCCCAGTCGCGGGTCTCGCGAGCGAGCAGCTCGTCGTCGTCGTTGTCCGTGACCGTCACGCCGCCGAGCATGCTCGCGCTGGCGTCGTCGAACGCGCCCGTCACCGTGACGCCGACGTCCCGAGCAGCCTGGACGCCGATCCGGGCGGCCTCCTCGCGGGAGACGGCGTCGGTCGCGTCGAGCGCTGACAGCGTCGCCAGCACCGTCGCGTTCGCGGCGGCGCTTGAGGATTTCAGCCCCGCCGCAGGAGGCACGTCGCTTTCCGTGCGGACCGTCCCGCCCTGGCCGTCGCCAAAGCGCTCAACGACGCGTTCGACGCAGCGCTCGATCAGGCGCGTGTCCCCGTCCTCGACGCCCGCAATGTGACCCGTCACTTCGGGCTCGTCGGCGAGCGTGACCGTGGCGGTGACGTACTCGTCGATCGCGAACGCCGACCCGGTCCCGGTCGCCAGCGCGTTGAGGACGGTCCCCGCCGCGGGCGCGGCTGCCTGCCCTTCCATCGTGTCTCCCCTTCACACACCACCGTACTTACCTGTGGTGGTTACGGCCAGTTCCGCGAGAACCGGGGGCGCCCGAACGCGACGAGCCCCCGCGGCATACGCTGATACTGTCGGACGTAACTCTGTGTCACATCGTGACACTCTCCTGGCTGTATTCGCACGGGTGAACGGCTGACCGTGACGCGTGACTCCACGGAATTACGTCCGACAGTATGAGAATCAGTGAATACTTCCCCGGGACGCACCAAGTGCCGACGATGCCCGGGACGACGGGCCCGACATTCGGAACCCGCCTGTTCGACGCGAGCGTCGCGGTCGGCCTCGCATCGCTGCTGGTAACGGCGGTGTACGTCCTGCGTGGTACCGTGGACGATCCGCGGCGGTTCGCCACGGTGAGCGGCGTCGGGTACGCACTCGTCTGCTTTGGGACGTACGCCATCCCGAGGTATCTCCTCGATGCATTCGTTGCCGGGGTGTTCACAGCCCCGTTTCTCGTCTGGGTGCTCGTGTTCGTGCTGCCGGTGCTGGCCGCCCAGGGTGGCGTGCCGGCGTACCTGTACGCGGATCGCGGCTCCGTCGGCGCGCTCGGCGGGCTGTTTCTCGCAACGATCGCCACAATCTGGTACCACCTGGCTCTCGGCGGCGAGTCGGACGTCCTGGTCCTGTACCCGGCGGTGCTCCCGGCGATCGCGGCGGTGCTAATCGCCGGTGCGATCGCCGTCGAGGTCGGTGCGAGAGCGACGGTCGACACTATTGTCGGGTGAGACGCCGGAGTAGCGGAATCGAACGGCGTTTTACGCTGGGCGGCCGTACCTGGAGGTATGGAAAGCCATTCGGACGTTCCACCGGCGACGCTCGCCGTCGAGTTGACGGAGGCGGGAGTGCTCGTCGAGTACCTCGACGGGCGCGAGGTGCTGTACCGCGGCGTCCCGACGCCGGCCGAGGGCGACTTTCTCACGACGCCCGGCAAGGACGTGCACGTGCTCGTCACTGACGAGTCCGAAACCAGCGGGGTGCTGGTGTACCTCGACGAGCGCACGACCGAGGACGAAATCCTGGAGGACTCCGGCGTGGGGCGCGTTCTGCTGGATCAGGGCGAGGAAACGACGCTGTTCCCCGGTGTGCGGGCGCGCGGCGGGGGATTACGCGACGAGATCGTGGTCGACCACGACGCCGTCGACAGGCGCGTGTTCGTCTTCGAAGAAGATCAGTTCGAAGAGCGTTCGTTCGAACTGGTTCCGGACGAGTAACGGCGGTTCCTGGCGGCGCCTCATACTGATTGGTGTGATTATTTTCGGGACCACCTCACGTGAACGGTTGGTTCGCGGGCTGAAGCCCACGAATTGTGACTCCCCGGCGGTAAAGACTCACAACAATCAGTATCACTGGATGTAGGACGCGTCCTCGCCGTCGCAGTTCTGTTCGTGCTGTCTGGCGTCCTCCTTCTCGTCGAACATCAGTCCACACTGGTCACACTTGTACCAGGTCATCTCGTCGCGAGTGGTTTTGGACACCATACGTAGCTTTCCTCTCCGGGCGAGTATATGCGTTACCCCGGGTACAACCTGATCCTGCTGTCCGCAAGGTATGGTTTTTCTAAATCGACCCCACGATAACCGCTGCCTGTGCTGTGATGTAGAAAGCCCTCGGCGCGCTCGACTTGGGGGACTCGCTGCGCTCCTCACTCCGTTGCGGTGCTTGCGTCGTCCGCCGTCGTCGACCCCGCCTCGCCCTTTCAGTCCGCCAGGGATTCCGATTGATCAATCTGCAGAAACGGCGTTGTTCGGCGGGTTCGACTCGCAAGACACCTCGACGCTTCGCAAGAGGTTAAACAGTTGCCAGCCCTATCCGTGGACATGACAGAGGGCGATGGCGTAATTAGGGTTCGCGTCCAGGGGGCCCGAAAGCGCGACGCCGGCCGGGGCATCGCGCGGTTGCCGTCGAGCATCCAGACGCGGCTGGGCGTGCTCAGCGGCGACCCGATCATCATCGAGGGCGAGCGGCTCACCGTCGCGAAAGTCTGGCCCAGCGACGACGACGGCGCGATCGTTAGGATTGACGGCGACACCCGCGCGACGATCGGGGCGAACATCGGCGACACCGTCCGGGTTCGCAACGCGTCCGTCGAGGACGCGGTGTCGGTCACGCTCCAGCCCGCGGACGAACATGCCGACGATGCGGCCTCCGAAGAGGCGCTACGAGTGAAGCTGCTGGACCGGCTCGTCCGCGCCGGCAAACGCCTGCGCGTCGAGGGGTACGGGCCGTACGTCGTCACCGACACCACGCCGACCGGCTCGGTCCGGATCACCGCCTCCACGTCGGTCAGGCTCGACCCCGAAGTCGCCTCCGTCGAGGAGAGCACGGATGAGGGCGACGCCGCCGAACCGGTCGAGGAGCCGACGACCACGGGCGCGACCTACGAGGATATCGGCGGCCTCGACGAGGAACTCGATCTCATCCGGGAGATGATCGAGCTCCCGCTCTCGGAGCCGGAGCTGTTCACCCGGCTGGGGATCGACCCGCCGAAAGGCGTGTTGCTGTACGGGCCGCCCGGCACCGGGAAGACGCTGATCGCCCGCGCCGTCGCCAATGAGGTCGACGCGTACTTCGACACTATCTCCGGGCCCGAAATCGTCTCGAAGTACAAGGGTCAGTCCGAGGAGCGCTTGCGCGAGGCGTTCAACCGCGCCAGCGAGAACGCGCCGGCGATCCTGTTCATCGACGAGATCGACTCCATCGCCGGCGCGCGCGACGACGACGCCGACATGGAGAACCGCGTGGTCGCTCAGCTACTGACGCTTTTGGACGGCCTGGAGAACCGCGAGGAGGTCGTCGTCATCGGCGCGACCAACCGCGTCGACGCCATCGACCCCGCGATCCGCCGGGGCGGCCGCTTCGACCGCGAGATCGAGATCGGCGTCCCCGACGAGACCGGCCGCCGCGAGATCATCGACGTCCACACTCGCGATATGCCGCTTGCCGAGGACGTCGACCTCGACGACCTGGCCGCCAGGACTCACGGGTTCGTCGGCGCCGACATCGACTCGCTGACCCGCGAGGCCGGCATGGCCGCGCTCCGGCGCCGCGACGAGACCAGTGCCGAGGAGACGACCATCACGACGGCCGACTTCGAGGAAGCGCTGACCGGCGTCGAGCCCTCGGCGATGCGGGAGTACGTCGCCGAGTCGCCCGAGCGCACCTTCGAGGAGGTCGGCGGGCTCGACGACACCAAGCGACGGCTCCGGGAGGCCGTCGAGTGGCCGCTCTCGTACAGCCCGCTGTTCGACGCGGCGGCGACCGACCCGCCCAGCGGCGTCCTCCTCTATGGCCCGCCGGGCACCGGGAAGACGCTGCTGGCGGAGGCGATCGCCGGCGAGAGCGGCGTCAACTTCGTCCAGGTGGCCGGGCCGGAGGTGCTCGACCGCTACGTCGGCGAGAGCGAGGCGGCGATCCGCGAGCTGTTCGAGCGGGCCCGCCAGACCGCGCCGGCGATCATTTTCCTCGACGAGATCGACGCGCTGGCGAGCAACCGCGGCGAGGGCCACGAGGTGACCGAGCGGGTTGTCTCGCAGCTGCTGACCGAGATGGACAGGGCGGCCGAGCACCCGAAGCTCGTCGTGCTCGCGGCGACGAACCGCAAGGGGAGTATCGACCCCGCGCTGCTGCGTCCCGGCCGGCTCGAACAGCACATCGAGGTGCCCGACCCCGACGAGTCGGCCCGTCGGGAAATCCTGGCGGTCCACACCCGCGGGACGCCGCTGGGCGAGGACGTCGATCTGGACGAGCTGGCAGCGGAGACCGATGGGTACTCCGGCGCGGAAATCGAAGCGCTCGTCCGCGAGGCGTCGATGCGCGCGATCCGCGAGATCGCTACCGATATCGACCCCGAGGAGGCCGAGGAGTACGCCGACGAGGTCACTGTCGACCGCGATCACTTCGACGCCGCAAAACAGACGCTCGACAGCCAGTCTGTAAGTACGTGAACACTCGAATTAAGAATCCAGGCGAAAAGGGTCTGTCTCCGCAGATAGCAGAGACTGGTGAGTAAAAGAATTACAGCCACCAGTATCAGCTCCACCCAGTTCGCTACCGGAGCGCTTCCTGGCCGCCCCAGTCCTGCGTGTACTCGATCATCACCATGCGGCCGTGCTGTTCCTCGGTCAGTACCTCCTCTGCGCCGGTCTGGCCGATCTCGATAATCTCCAGCGCGCGGTCGACGGTCGCGTCGGCTTCTTCGTGGAACACGAACGCACGAGTCGTGCGGTTCGGGGCGCGCCCCTCGATGTCGTGGAACGTCGACCCGTTGACGGCCAGGTCCTCGAGGTTCGAGTGCCGGGAGAGCGACAGCTGGAATCCTCTGGGCAGCACGTCGAGCACGTGGCCGACCTCCTCGTCCGTCTCGGCCAGGCGCTCGCTGTCACCGTTTTTCGCGTCGATGTACTGGTCGTAGATCGGGAGGGTGAGGATCGCGTCCGGGCCGACCGCACCCCGCCCCTGTTGGCCCTCGATGATGAGGTACTCGCCGTACTCGTCGACCTGCGACGCGGTGCCGGCGTTCTCGAAGGTTTCGACGATGGCCTCGGGATCGAACTCCCCGAAGTAGATCGTCCGTTCGCGGGAACTCCCGGGATCGCCGACGAACAGCTCCCCGGCGAACGCCGCCGAGTCGACCTGGAAGATCTCGCTGAGTTCGTCCCGCCGGGCCGCCATCCAGTCGATCCCCTCCGCGTCCTCCGCCTCGAAATCGCGGAAGCCACAGATCGAGGTGATGTTCTCCCGGACACGCCAGGGGTTGTCCGGAACGAGCCATTCCCCGAACAGTGCGGCCCCGTCACCCGCAAGGTCGAACGCCTCGCTGTAGTCCTGCTCCTCGGTCTCGCCGTTCTCAGTGCCGTTATCGTCCCCGTTTTCCTCACCGTTCTGTTCGCCGTTGGGACTGTCGTCACCGTCGTCGCCCTGACACCCGGCCAGTGCGGCGGCCGCGCCGATAGCTCCGTATCGAAGGAACGCCCGTCGGGAGGACTCGTCGTCGGTCATATCTACCAATCGAGAGATGAGGCGTCATAAGCTTCCTGTTCGGCGGACGGAGATCGGTTCACCTGGAGGAGCGCAGCTGGCCGACAGCGCAGGCAGGCCCGTCATGGTCGCGCCCTATCCTGATATCGGTTGGAACGTAGTTGATCGAGACGATGGCTGACAAACTGGGTCGCGGACACCCTCGGGGGGGGGGAACTCCGGTTCGAAGGCTCCCCGACGGGAGCGGCAACCGGGCGATCGTTGTGCTCCACAAGGCGCCGGCCAGCAGCAGCTGACCGTGCGTAGCACCGATAACTGCGTCAACAGCGACAGCTGCCGGTGCGGTCCAGCAGCGCTGCTTCCGGAGTTGGGCAGCTGCCAGTGCCGGCAGCGAATGAGGGGGGAGGAGGAGGCGAGACCGGGGCGATGGATGGGCCGGGACGTGGCGGTCCGGACAGCGCCACGGAGCCGGCCCGCACCGCCGAGCGTTCCGTGCGGCCGGGAGAGCAGCGCGTTCGCCGGCTTCGACGTGAAAAGCGTCTGTACCGGCATTGAGTGGTTGGTCGTGATCCCTGATAAAACCTGGGCAGTCGAGACGGGCAGATGGGGGCTGCCAGAACCTGCTACTGTTAGTTTCCCTCCAGGGCAGACCCCGACAACCCCGACGATCGGTGACAGCTCTACAGCCGTCTGTCCTCGAGTGCGGGGAACTCCTCGCGATACTCGGTGACCGTGTCGGGGTCGATCCGGGCGGTCACCAGGCCGGGTTCGTCGCCGAGGCCCGCGATGGTGGTTCCCCAGGGGTCGTACACCGTCGAGCGCCCGAGTAGCGCGTTCTCCTCGAACTGGCCGACGCCGTTGATCGCTGCGACATACAGCAGGTTCTCGACCGCCCGTGCGCGTGGAAGCAGCCGCCAGTGTTCCACCCGCGGATAGGGCCAGGCGCTGGGTACCAGCACCAGCGTCACGCCGTCGTCGACCAGTTGCCGGTACAGCGCCGGGAACCGCAGGTCGTAGCAGGTCGTGACGCCGATCGTGAACCCACTGTACTCGACCGTGACCGTCGACTCGCCCGGTTCGAGCAGTTCCTGCTCGGCGGAGCCGTAGCCAAAGAGGTGCCGCTTCCGGTAGACGCCGCGGCGCTGGCCCGCGTCGTCGACGAACACGGCAGTGTTTGCGTATCCCTCCTCAGCCGGCGTCTCGAAGCCGTGCGCGGCCGACGCTGCCAGGTCCTCGACGATCGTGCCGGCCAGCACCGCAATCCCCTGCTCGGCGGCCACGTCTTGGATCTCCGCGACCGTCGGACCGTCGACCGGTTCGGCGGCCCGGGCGTAGCTGTCGAACGCGAAGTAGCCGACGTTGAATATCTCCGGGAGTGCGACCAGATCGGCGCCGCGATCCGCCGCCTCCCTGATCGCCGACAGCGCACGCTTGCGGTTTGCTTTCGTCGCGCTTCCCTCGATGTCCAGCTGTGCGAGTGCCAGGTTCATGGTTGGGTGAGCCCCAGGTCCGCCCGGATCGCCGCCTCCAGGTTGTCCATCTCGTCGCCAAGGTTGCGGCTGAAAAAGCGCTCGACGCCCGGCAGTTTCCCGTCGACGACGAAGCGGTTGGTCAGGCGCGTCCCCTCGGCGGTCTCCTCGAGTTCGTGCTCGCCGACGATGTGGGCGACCTTCGAGGAGCCCGTGAACTCGACGTACCGGGGTTCCTCGCGCTTGCGCTCCTCGGTCTCGAACGCGATCCGGCGGTCGACGAGCGGGATCGGGAGCTTCACGTACCAGGTCGCGTGGCCGTCGTCGTGGACCTCCCAGTCCTCGACGACGCTGATCGCGCCGGCGCGTTTCGCCGGGTCGGAGATGAACTCCCAGACTTGCTCGCGCGGTGCCGGCACTTCCACGACTCGCTCGACGCGGACGACCATACTCGTTTATTGGGGGAGAGAAGGAAAAGCGTTTAGCTGCGGGTGACCCGCCAGGTCGTCGACCGTGCCCGGCCCCACTTCTCGATCTCGACCTCATCGGCGACCTCGTCGAGCTTCGGGAGGCGGGCGCCGACCTGTTTCGAGGAGAGCCCCAGCTGCTCGGCGATGTTCTTCGAACGGAAGTAGCTCTCCCCCCGCGAGACGCTTTCCCGGAGATACTCCAGGATCTTCCGGTCTTCTTCGCTGAGCTCCGTCATTGCTGATAGTTGGAACGCGATAGTCTTAACTCTTTCATAGTGATTGTTGTGATTGTTTTCGACGCTACATCGCACTAACGGCGGTTTCACGGCCTGAAACTGGAGTCTGATGAATGCCCGGTGGTAAAGAGTCACAACAATTACTATCAGACCGTTCTCAGCGGCGATACGCTACCGTTCGTAGATGTGGATCGCTGCGACGGCGATCCCGCCCGCGAGCAGCGCGACGGTGAGCGAGATCCCCGACAGCAGCTGCATCGTCTCGCCTTCCTCAGCCAGCGCCGACATGTACGCGGTCCCGGCCATCGCGATCGCGGCGAGCACCGCCACCAGTCCTAGAAACAGCCCGAGACCGATGCCCATGTCGGAGCCGCCTGTCGTCTCTGCCATACCGGCTCTTTGCCGGGTTCCCTCTTAATCTCCACGATCCCGGTGGGTCGCGTCGAATCCGGGAGGGTGTCGTGCGCGAGCGAGAACTGGGTGCTCGTGGCCGGGTTACTTGATCGAGATGTGGTCGGACTCCTCGTTGAGCGCGAGGTTCGTCGCGATCTCGGCGTTCCGGACGGCGTACTGCGCGGTTTCGCCGAGGCTGACCAGCACCTCCCGGATCTGCAGAAGCTGTTGGTTGTCCATCTCCGGGAGATTCTCGAGGATCTGTTGCTGGCGGGCGTCGCTGTCGGCGAAGCGCTGGCGGGCCTCGATCGCGGTGTCGTAGTCGCGGTCGACGGCCGATTCGATCGCCAGTTCCGAGATCTCGTCGACGTCGTCGGTGAACTCGCGGATCTGGCGCATCGTGCTCTGTTCGACGTTGAGCGCGTGTCCGTCGGCCTCCAGCACGATCTCGGCGATGTCCTCGGCGCTGTCGGCGGTGAGTTCGAGGTTCTTCGCGATCGATCGGTAGCCGATCAGCGGGAAGCCGTCGGTCAGCCCCACCTGGTGGGCGAGGTTCGGGTTCTGGTAGGCCGTAAACAGCAGGCGCAACAGCAACACGAAGATCTTGTTGGCCTGCCGCTCGCGGTTGAGCGCCCGCTGTGCCAGGTCGGGGTTGTTGTGCGCCAGCGCCTTCACCGCCTCGTTGCGCATCGTGCTGCCCGTCGATTCGAGCCGTTCGAGCAGGTTGTCCAGCGTGAAGTCCACCGGATCGACCGAACAGCGGATCGCGATGCTGTCCGGCGTCTCCTCGATGACTCCCAGCCCCATCAGCTGGGTCTCGGCGTTGTACACCGCGTTGATGTGTGTGCTCTCCAGCGTCTCGCCCTCGCCAGCCTCGACGTGGATGATCCGCCGGCCGAGCACGTACTGGGCGACGATCGCCCGCTCGACGGCGTCCGCGTCGAGGTCGGTGGTGTTGACGACGGCCTCGCTCTCTTCGGTCTGGACCGATTCGGGCATCACCGTCAGCATCCCCTTGCTCCCCAGCCGGAGCGACACCTCGTCGCCTTTCTCGACGTCGTACTCCTGCGCCCACTCTGCCGGCAGCGTCATTGCGAGCGTCGACGGCCCGAGCCGCTGCACTTTCCGCGTTTCCATAGGACCTTTACGTTCTTCCCAGTACCTTAATCTTATCAATACGTCCTAAATCAAAGTTGATGATATTTAGTCGTCACGCGTTACCACGACGGTCGACAGCCGTTTATGGACGAAAACGGCAGCCGCGCCGTGTACCCCCGCCGTTCTCCGGTCGCCGTTGAGACGTCGATTTCAGTCTACAAATCCGTTCTACCATGGCATCACAGGATCATTTGCGCAAGGCGAACGGCGAGAGTCGTGACAGCTGACGAGTATATAAGGACTCCGACCAGCTGGAAGCACTGCACCGGATTTTTGTCGCTTCGGCCCAATCGAAAAACATGAGCATGCGGGACAAACTGGGCGCCGCGGCGAGCAAACTCCGCTCGATCCTGTTTCCCGCCTTCTCCCCACAGAGTCGCGGGCCCGTCGGCGAGCTCGACCCTGACGACTGGCCGGACGACCTCGGGGAGCGCGAGCAGGACGAGGAGTGACCGCGGCTGTGGATCATCTCTGAGTCGACCGCTTTCGCACTCTCGCTGGTCTTAGCGGTGTCTATCACCCACACAGTCCGCAGCATTGCTGCCGACCAGTCCACGCCCTGGCGGACTGAAAGGGCGAGGCGCGGTCGACGAAGACGGCCGACGCAAGCACCGCAGCGGAGCGAGGCGCGCAGCGAGGCCCTCAAGTCGAGCGCACCGAGGGCTTTCTTCGACACTACGACACCACTCTTGTGGACAATTCACCCCAAACGTCCACAGAAGCAGCAAAGCGATACGCAAATACGGACGCAGACCAACCCCCAGACATGTCGACCGCCACGGCGCCGGAACCGATCAGGGAGCACGTCACCGCGGTGACCGCCGTGCTGACAGTCGTCGGGTACGGGCTGGTCGCCGCAACCTTCGGCGGACTGCTGCCGATCTTCCCCGACATCGGCGAGCAGGGCGTCAACCTTCTGGGACACGCGATCGCCGTCGTCAACACGGCCGCCACGATCACGCTCGTGCTCGGCTGGCGCGCGATCCGGCGGGGCGACGTGCGAACGCACCGCACCTACATGGTCACTTCCTTCGCCCTCATCCTGCTTTTCCTGCTGTTGTACCTGCCGAAAGTCGGCGGCGGCGGGGAGAAGCGGTTCGTGCTGTCGGCCTCCTACGCGTTCGTCCCGACGTGGGAGTGGATCCGCCCCGCCTACCTCGCGATGCTCGCGATCCACATCCTGCTGTCGGTGATCGCGATGCCCGTCGTCCTGTACGCGCTCATGCTCGGGCTGACCCACACGCCCGCCGAGCTGCGCGAGAGCATCCACCCCCGGGTCGGTCGGATCGCCGCCGTCTCCTGGATCCTCAGCCTCGTCCTCGGCGTGTTGACCTACCTGCTGCTCAACCACCTGTACGCCTACGAGTTTTCGCCTGTTTGAGTTGGTGGGAGCACCGCTACTGGGGTGTTGAGCGGATTGAGAGCACCAGTGACGCAGAAAGCCCTCGGCGCGCTCGGGTCCCGGGACTCGTTGCGCGCTTCCTTCGCTCACTGCGTTCGCTCGATCCAGTGCTTACGTCGTCCGGGTTCCCCGACCGGTGCGGCCGTCGTGGCGGATCGGCAGGTCCATTAGCCGGCACGCGCTGGGTCCGGGTATGGACACGGATCGGCTCATCGAACTGCTGCGGGCGGCCGACGCCGTCCGGTTCGGCGAGTTCGAACTCTCCCACGGCGGGACGAGCAGCTACTACGTCGACAAGTACGTCTTCGAGACGGACCCCGCGTGCCTGGAGGCGATCGCGGAAGCGTTCGCCGAACGGATCGACGACGAGACGCTGGCGGGGGTCGCGCTGGGCGCGGTGCCGCTGGTCGCGGTCACCAGCACCGTCGCCGGCCGACCGTACGTCATCGTCCGCAAGTCGGCCAAGGAGTACGGCACCGGCAACCGCATCGAAGGTAGCTTCGAGGCCGGCGAGGAGGTGGTGGTGCTGGAGGACATCGCGACGACCGGGCAGAGCGCCATCGACGCCGTGGAGGCGCTGCGCGAGGCCGGCGCGACCGTCGAGCGCGTGCTCGTGGTTGTCGACCGCGAGGAGGGGGCCCGCGAGAACCTCGCCGAGCACAGCGTCGAACTCGAGTCGCTCGTGACCGCCTCCGAACTGCTCGCCGACGCCGACGAGTCAGTCGACGGCGACTGATACGGGTGGCTGTAATTCTTTTACTCATACTGTCGGACGTAACTCTGTGTCACATCGTGACACTCTCCTGGCTGTATTCGCACGGGTGAACGGCTGAACGTGA
>PXSQ01000041.1 GCA_003022725.1 Halobacteriales archaeon SW_7_65_23
GGCGGCGACGGGTTCGTGATCGACGACCCGGACGGCGTCCGTGACGCACTGGACGACGCGGACCCGACTGCGACCGGCGACGACGACCTCTCATGGACGATCTACGACAAGATGGCCGCGCTGACGGTCGTCGGGATGTTCGCCGGGTACGCGTTCTCCTCGGTCCGTGCCCAGATCGGCGGGGCGATCGACCTGCTGCTGGGACCGCTCCGGGAGTTTCTCCCCTTCTATCTGGTGATCATGGTGCTGGCGATCCTGACCGGCGTGTTCTCGACGTTCCTCCAGGACAACCTCATGAACACGGACGTGATGGGCGACTACCAGGAGAAGAGCAAGGAGCTCAAGGAACGCCGCAAGAAGGCCAAGGAACGCGGCGACGACGAGGAACTCGAACGGATCCAGGAGGAACAGATGGAGATGATGAGCGAGAACCTCGGGGTGTTCAAGGCGCAGTTCCGCCCCATGATCTGGATCATGACGCTGACGATCCCCGTGTTCCTCTGGATGTACTACATCGTCCGCGACCACACCGTCGAGGCGGCACTGGATACGGTGATCATCATGCCGCTGGTCGGCGAAGTGAGCGAGTGGACCACCGGCGTCATCGGACCGTTCCAGGCCTGGCTGCTGTGGTACTTCATCTGCTCTTTGGGGTTCACCCAGATCCTCCGGAAGGCGATGAACGTCCAGACCTCGCCGACCTCGTAGCGTCGGTCGGGCGTCGCCTTCGCCGTGCTCTCGCTTCGTGACTGTCACGGGTCGTGGAGTTCCAGGATTGCAGTAGTCACGAAGACGTTTTGAACGCGGCCGGGCAGTCCTGGGAACGACGCCTGCCGTCGCCGATCGGAACTCGCAACCTCTTTTACCCCGTCTCACGCACCTAGCGTATGTTGATTACTGTCTCCGGCCCTGCGGGCAGCGGGAAGACCACGCTCGCTGCCTCGCTGGCGGACCGGCTGGGGTACGAGCACGTCTCCGGGGGCGACATCTTCCGGAACGTCGCGGCCGAGCGGGACCTGACGCCGCTGGAGCTGAACCGGCTCGCGGAGGACGATGACCAGATCGACCGCGACCTCGACCGGCGGCTGCGGTCGCTCGCCCAGAAGCGGGAGAACCTGGTGCTGGAGTCCCGGCTTGCGGGCTGGATGGCCGGCGACTACGCCGACCTCCGGGTCTGGCTCGACGCGCCCCTGGACGTCCGGGCCGCGCGCGTCGCCGACCGCGAGGAGAAGTCCGTCGAGACCGCCCGGGAGGAAACGGAAGCCCGCAGCGAAAGCGAGGCGAGCCGCTACGAGGCGTACTACGGCATCGACATCTCGGATCTCTCGATCTACGACCTCGTGGTCAACACCGCCCGCTGGAGTCCGGAGGGAGAGCTCGAGTTCATCCTCGCAGCCGTCGAAGCGTACGACACCACCAGCGACGAGGGACAGACACCGGTGGCCGGCGTCTCCTACGAGTTCGAGTAACGGTGGGAGGGAGATGACGCTCCGCAACCCACCCGGCGACCGATCGCCGGCCGCGCTGCTTTCGTTTGGCCTTGTCAATCTCGACAAGCCGCCGGGACCGTCGGCCCACCAGGTGGCCGAGTGGGTCCGCGAACTCACCGGGGGCGCGCTGTCGGACCGGGCAGCGACAGCGGACCCGGCTGACACGGGCGGCGGCCTCGACAGCGAGAGTCCGGCGGAGCTGGTCGAGCGCGTCGCCCACGCAGGGACGCTCGATCCAAAGGTAACCGGTTCGCTGCCGCTCATGCTCGGCGACGCCACCAGGCTAGCGCAGGTGTTCGACGACGCCGTCAAGGAGTATGTCGCAGTGCTGGAACTGCACGGCCCGCCGCCGTCGGACTTCACTGCCATCGTCGCCGAGTTCGAGGGGGAGATCCATCAGAAGCCGCCGCGCAAGAGCGCCGTCAAGCGGCAGCTCCGTGTGCGAGAGATTTTCGATCTCACGGTCCTCGAACGGGACGGACGCAAGGCGTTGCTGCGGATCCGCTGTGAGTCGGGGACGTACGTCCGGAAACTGTGTCACGACCTCGGGTTAGCGCTGGGGACCGGCGCACACATGGGCGATCTCCGGCGGACCGCCACCGGGACCTTCGACGACACGACGCTCGTCACGATGGAGGAGTTCACCGACGCGCTCCGCTTCTGGATCGAAGACGACGACGCCGACCCGCTGCGGGACGTCGTTGACCCCGCCGAGCGGGCACTGGTGACGCTGCCGCGGGTGACGATCGCCCCCAGCGCGGCCCGAGAAGTCGCTGAGGGGGCACCCGTCTATGCGCCAGGCGTGATCGACGTAGCGGACGCAGAGAAGGGTGCCGCCACGCCGACCGACGGCCCGCTGGTCGCCTGCTACACGCCGAACGGTTCGGCGGTCTGTATCGGTCGCCTCGTCGGCAGTCCGGACGCCGAGCAGGGGACAGTTGTCGACCTGGAGCGCGTGCTGGTCTAATTTCACTCCCCGGCGCCCCCGAACCGAAGGGCTTAATCCCGGCAGCATCCTCTCGCCAGATGCGGGACCGTGGGGTAGCGGTATCCTCGGCGCATGGGGTGCGTCGGACCTGAGTTCGAATCTCGGCGGTCCCACTACACATCCGCCGGGATGGATATTACTGGCAGTTCAGACCCTATCGAGTCAAATTTCTGCGCTGCCAGTGTAGGATAAAGTCGGGGGTTTAAGTAGGAGATGGGCGACCGACACGTCGGGCGTGTACGAGTTCGGGGAGTTGTAGAATCACAACCCCAGACTATTCTTGATTGCTCGATCAATCGCAGGTATACGAGAAGCCGGAACAGACCCACTATTTCTTTTAATATGTCGATCGATATCAACAACGCGTATTTGGCTCAGATCGGCTACAGAGTCTTGATTAAGTGGCGAGTTTGCAGCTTTCACTTCTACTTCAAATGGATAAATATCAGTCGGATCATATTTTGTCGTGAACGGCGCAACAACCGTTGTCGGAGAATACTGATTTCCGACGTCATTCTGAATAATCACACAAGGGCGGTTTGATCCCTTTTGCTCACTCCCCTGTGTTGGATTCAAGTCCACAATGACGATATCCCCACGCCGAACGCTGTCACTCATTCGCTTCACTCGGGGCTATCACCGAGCCGGTCTGTTGCCTCCGAAGACGCCACTTCCACTATCCCGTTACGTCGAGATCCCCACGAGAGGGCAGTGACGGAATCACATCGAACGTCGTCACCGACGCGGCGCCAGCGGCACAGCCGAATCGTATCGTCTCCTCGGGCGTCGCTCCTTCGGCGAGTGCCACGGCGAACGCACCGTTGAAGGCGTCGCCCGCTCCGGTCGTGTCGACCACCTCGACGTCCGGTGCGGAAACGCGGACGCGCTCGGTGCCGTCGTCGAGGAGTGCGCCGTCGCCGCCGAGCGTCAACACCACTGTCCCGACGCCGAGGTCGCGCAGTTCGGCACTCAGGGTTTCTGGGTCCACGTCGTCGTCGGGCGACCTGCCGGCAAGCGTCCTGGCCTCGGTTTCGTTCGGCGTCAGGAAGTCGACGTGCTGGAGGAGTGATTCGGGGAGTTCCCGTGCCGGGGCCGGGTTCAGCACAACGTCGAGGCCGCGGTCGGCGGCGATTTCGACGGCGGCCTCGACAGCGTCGTCGGACGTTTCGAGCTGTGTGAGCAGGACGTCACACGCCCCGATGGTGTCGGCCGCCGCGCGGACGCGCTCGCGGTCGAGTTTATGATTCGCGCCCGGCGAGACGACGATCTCGTTCTCGCCGTCCTCCTCGACGAACACGATACCCAGCCCTGTCTGCTCGTCGACGACGGCGACGTTCGTGGCGTCGACGCCCTCGCGGTCCCAGAGGTCGTATGCAGTCTCCGCGCGGCGATCACGCCCGACGCACCCGACGAAATAGGCGTCAGCACCGAGACGTGCAGCGGCGACGGCCTGGTTCGACCCCTTTCCGCCGGGGACTTCCTCGTAGTTGGTGGCGGTCACCGTCTCACCGGGGACCGGCAGGTGTGGCACCTCCGCGACGTAGCCCGCGTTGTAACTGCCCACGACGGCAACTTTGGCGGGTTCCCGTTCTTCGTCGCCGTTATCGTCGCCGTCAGTACTCCCCATCGCCCGCCCCTCCCTCGACGATCGCGACGCCGCTGGACGAGCCGAGGAGGTCCGCGCCGGCGTCGAGCAGCGCCTCGGCGTCGGCAGCTGTTCGGATGCCGCCGCTGGCTTTCACCTTCACGTCGGCAGGAGCGTTCTCGCGGAGGAACCGGACGCGTTCGACGGTCGCTTTGCCGCCCTCGCCCCAGCCGCTCGAGGTTTTGACGTAGTCGAAGCCCGCCTCGACAGCCAGTGAGAGAATCCGTTCTGCCTCGTCGTCGTCGAGCGCGCCGAGTTCGAGCATGGCCTTGCAGACGGCGTCGCCGCTGGCCTCGACCATGAGGTCCATCTCCGCGGCGAGTTCCTCGTCCATCCCCGATTTCAGGAAGCCGACGTTGGGCATCACGTCGACCTCCTCGGCGCCGGCGGCGACGGCGTCCCTGACCGCGCTGGCTTTGGCGATGCGGCCGTCCCCGCCCATCGGGAAGCCGGCCGCGGAGCAGACGGAGACGTCGGTCCCGGCCAGTTCCTCGCGGGCCAGCGGGACCCAGCAGGGCAGGACCATCGCCCCGTCGAAGCCGTACTCGCGACACTCGGCACAGAGGGCGACAATGCGTGTGCGGTCGGCCGTCGGACTGACTTCGGTGTGTTGAATCGTGCTCGCGATCTCCTCGAGCGTTCTGTCCATGCCACCCCCTCGCCTGGAAGGGAGTAAAATCCTGGCATGTCCTGTGCCCGACAGAAACCGGCCGAGCCACACAGAGTCACGACCGACAGTGTCATAGCGATTGTTGTGACTCTTTACCGCCGGGTATTCCTCATACTGTCGGACGTAACTCTGTGTCACATCGTGACACTCTCCTGGCTGTATTCGCACGGGTGAACGGCTGAACGTGACGCGTGACTCCACGAAGACCCACGTCGAATGTGGCCTCGTCAACCCGCTCGACGGGCCGGATCTCCCAGGTCGAGTTTGTCACGAACACCTCGTCTGCGTTACGGACCCGCTCGGGCCCGTACCGGCCGGTCTCGACCGGAACGCCGGCCTCGTTCGCGAGTTCCAGCACCACCTGCCGCGTGACCCCAGCCAGCAGTGGGAGGTCCGCGGTCGGCGTCAGCAGCCGCCCATCCTCGACGAAGAACACGTTGCTCGTCGCGCCCTCGGTCAGGGACCCCTCCGCGTCCCGCCGGAGTGCCTCGTCGTTGTCGGTCCCCCGAATCTGGAGGCGTGCGATGATGCCGTCGAGATAGTTGTGGGTCTTCGTGTCTGCCGGGACCGCCGCGTCGGGCACTGACTGCGCGTCGACAGTCGCGAGTCGGGCAGACCCGTCCCAGACGCGTTCGCCGTCGACGCCGCCCCGGGGGAGCGGCGAGACGAACACCACGATCGTCGGATCGACCGCTTTATCGGGCGTCAATTTCCCGGGCTGGACGCCCCGCGTGACCGAGAGTTTCGTATAGGCGTCAGAGAGGTCGTTGGCGGTGACAGTCTCGACGACACGCTCGCGGAGGTCCTCAGCCGGCGGCAGGGCGTCCGCGAAGCCCAGCGTCCCACAGGTCCGGCGGAGGCGGTCAGCGTGGGCTTCCCATTCGAACGGTGCGCCACCGTACACCCGGAGCGTCTCGAACGCCGCGTCGCCGTACATGAACCCGCGGTCGCGGACGTTGACGGTTGCTTCTGCTGCCGGTACGAGCTTGCCGTCGACGTGGAACAGCAGGTCGCTCCCCTCCATCAGTCAGCCCCACCGTCGGGCGCCGGGTCCGGCGTGACCGCGGCGTCCCGCTCCAGGAAGTTCGCGATGAGCTGCTTGCCCTCACCGATGAGGATGCTCTCCGGATGGAACTGGACGCCGACGTGGGGCTCGCTGTCGTGACGGACGGCCATGACGACCCGTTCCTCGTCCTCATACTGGTGGCTGTACGTACGTGAAAACTCGAATCGAGAATCCGGGCGGAACGGGTCTGTCTCCGCAGAGAGCAGAGACTGGTGAGTAAAAGAATGCTCGGGGAGGCCGGCGAAGATCCCATCCGGGTCGATCTCGTCGACATCGGCGAGAGTGACGGCGTCGTTCCGGCGGACGACCATGGTCAGTCGTCACCTCCAGACTGGACCCGCAAGTCGGCCCGCTCGCCCAGGGCGCGGTCGATGGCGTTCACGAGCGCCCGCCCCTTGTCCAGCGTCTCTCGTCGTACCGGACCAGCGTGCGGATGATGATGTTCAGCGTCGCCCGGTCGTCGAACCCGAAGATGCCGATGCTCCCCGTGTACGGGCCCCGACGCACCGCCTCGACTTCATCGATGATCTCCATCGTCCGGGGCTTGGGTGCGCCGGTGATCGTCCCGCCGGGGAACACCGCGCCGATCGCGTCTTCGAGGTCGCAGCCGTCGCGTAACTGACCCTCGACCAGCGAGACGAGGTGCATCACCTCCGAGTAGCGGTCGACGCGCCGATATTCGGTCACCTCGACGCTGCCGAACTCGCTGACCTTCCCGAGGTCGTTGCGCTCGAGGTCGACCAGCATCGCGTGCTCGGCCCGCTCCTTCTCGTCGCCGAGGAGGTCTGCCTCCAGGCGCTTGTCCTCGGCGTCGGTCGCGCCGCGGGGTCGCGTGCCCGCGATGGGTTCCGTGAGCAGGCGGTCGCCCTCAATGTCCAGCAGGAGTTCGGGGCTGGCGCTGACCAGATCCACCCCTGGGAACTCCAGCAGTGCGGAGTACGGTGCGGGGTTGACCGCCCGGAGCGCATCGAACGCAGCGACGGGGTGGACGGCCGCGGGGGCGCGTAACCGCTGGGAGATGTTCGCCTGGAACGTGTCGCCGTCCCGGATATACTCCTTGACCCGCTCGACCCGGGCGGCGAACTCCGCGCGGGTACAGTCGCTCCCGAACTCGGCCCGCTCCGTCCGGTCGGCAGCCGGTGGCTCCGGGATGGACGGATCGCCCTCGACCGCCCGGCGTGCGAGGTCGAGCGCCCAGTCGCGGCCGCGCTCGTAGGCAGTGCGGACCTGGCCCTCGCCGCCGGGGTCGTCGACGCGCGGACAGGACGTCACGCGGAGTGTCACTTCTTCGCCGCGTGGTTCCTCCCAGGCGGCGAGGGTATCGTAGGATGCGGCCTGGAGCCGCGGGAGGTCGCGGTCGCGGTGCGCATGCTCGGGGAGGGCTTCGAGCTCCCGGGCGATGTCATAGGAGAGCCAGCCGATGGCGCCGCAGGGGTAGGGAACGTCGCAGTCACCCCAGCTCAGTGATTCGCCGGCGAGAAACGACGTGAGGGCAGCGAGCGACGGCCCGTCGCCGGGATCGACCGAGAGGGTGTCGACCGGATCGACGCCGAAGTACCCCCACCCGGACTGGCCGCCGGTGGTGGCGAGGTACGCGCCGCCTGGCCCGTCGCGCGCCCGACGGTAGGCGAGAAACGGATCCGCGACGGTGACGCGGACCTCGACCGGCACGCGCCCGCCGGGCTCGCCGCGCTGGGCCGCCGCAGTGAAGGCCTTCGCAGTCGTCACGACCTCCGGTTGCATACCCCTACAGAGGTCGACCGAGATTAACCGTTTTGCGGTCGCGGAAAGGGGAGGAGTGGAAAAATGAAACTAAAAGCCGACAGTCAGGCGTTCAGCAGTTTTCGAGGTGGAGCCTCCGGCCTCAAGGAGTGAGCAGAGCGAACGAGTAGGCCGGAGAGGACAGCGAGGCGCGG
>PXSQ01000042.1:0-26341 GCA_003022725.1 Halobacteriales archaeon SW_7_65_23
GATTGTTGTGATTATTTTCGGCACCATGTCGCAACCGCTGTCGTCCCGAGTGCCCATTCCGAGCGAACGGATTAAATCATGGGGCTCGGACAGTCTTCGGGAGATTTCCACCCCGCCAGGTCACATGAAGTCGGCGATGCCGGACTGTTTGTTCGTGTCATCCTCGAAAATCCGCTCGATCCGCTTTTCGAGGATCTGGAGGCGCTGTTTCGTGTACGGCCGGGAGCCGAACTCCTCGGCGACCCGGATCGCCGTGTCCATGTACTTGTTGACCGACCCCTCGTGGACCGTCAGCGTCACGTCGCCGCCACAGCGCCGGCAGTCGCCCGACAGCGGCGCACGCCTGAACTTCTCGCCACAGCCCAGACACCGCACTTCCTGGCTGGCGAACGCCTTCAGGTTGCCCAGCAGATCCGGCAGGAAGTGGAACTCGATGATCCGCTCGGCGACGTCCGTCTCGTCGACCGCCCGCAGCTTCCGGGACAGCGACAGCTGGGCGTCCATCTTCTCCTGCATCGACCCAAGCGTCTTGTACGCCGAGAGGTCCGGCCCCGCCGCGATGTCCGCCGTGTCGTGGGTGTGCCGGAACTCCGTATACTCCCGGTCGGTCCCCAGCGTCTCCTCCGCAATCGTCATGATATCCTCGACGTCGCTGGGATCACGCAGCTCCCGCGTCGCCTCGTAGAACTCCCTCAGGTACTTGTCCATGATGTCGACGTTGTGCGCCTCGTCGTCGATCTCCGCGGGGTCGATCCGCGAGGACATCACCAGCGGCGCGTCCATCGAGTTATGCGCGTACAGCCAGTTCGCGGTGAAGATCGGCTCGCCGCCGACCTGCAGATCGTATAGGTAGCCGTCGTACTCGACTTCGTCGATGGTTTGCACGCGGAGATACGAGAGGTCACCGTCGATGAGCGTGCGAAGCGTTTCGAACGGGTCTACTGCGGCCTCCGGCAGGTCGCGAGTTTCGAGTTCAGTGACGATTTCCCGGAGCTTTTCGAGCGAGATGTTGTCCCGCCGCTTCAGATACTTCGGAATCAGATCTTTGATATCCGGGACGTTCATCTCCCGGATCTCCATCAACGCCTCCGGGATCGAGACGACGAGGCTCTTCGGATAGTAGGAATCTTCGCCGTCGAGGATCTCCCGAAGAGCGTTACGCCCGGCACCACCCGAGACGGTCACCGTGTAGATGGGTTGCCGCCGTTCGTCCCGCTCGCGCCGGGAGACGTTCGCGACGAGTCCCAGCCTGTGCAGCAGGAAGACGATCCCGTCCTTGACGTCTTCGCTCGTCGTGTGGAACCCGATCGTCGTTACGTTGTCATCGCTCGATTCGCTTCCGTCGCCGGCGATGAATCCCCGGAGGAACTCCAGAACGAGCTCCCGGGGTGCTGTCAGGATACACTCCGGGACGAGTTTTTCACTCGAACTGTACTCGTCGGTCCGTTTGAACCCGAGTTCGTACAGCACTTCCCTGAACACAGCGGGGAACCGGACCTCGTAGGCCCGGTTCGACCACCGCGTTCGTGGCTCGAATCCGAGTACGCGCTCCCCTCTCTCGACTGCTTCCTCGACCAACTGCTCGTCGCTGTTGTGGATCGCCGGACAGACGCTCGATAGCGTCCCTTCGGCGACGAACAGCCCGAGGAGCCAGGCGAAGTCCCTGTCCAGTTCGACCGTCTTTCGGATCCCGTTCTCGGATCTCTCCAGACCGATCTTGACGTCGTCCGGCGTCTCGAACCCGGCACGGTCGAGGATCTCCTCGAACCGGTCGTAGCCGATCTTACTCCGTTCGAGACGGTACGCGAGCCCGGATCTGAACGCTTGGTGGGTCGGGCTGCCGTGGGCTGTCGTCTCCCAGGCTGTCCTCAGCAGATCCTCGACGTGGTCGTCGATGACGGCGTATGGATCGTCGAAGCACGACGTCACGTCGATTGACGTCTCCTGCGTGTCGACCGCCAGTTCCCGCGGCGCGAGGACGAGGTCACCTTCGGACAGGTCGCCCCCAGCAACGTCCTCGATGCCGTCGTCGTACCGAAACAGGCTATGATTCTCCGTGATCGTGAGGTTTCGGCCGAACTGCGTCTCGATGCGGAGCAGCCGCTCGTTTTCGTCTGCACGGTACCGAATCGCCTTCTCGATCGGCTGCAGCGACGCCTCGTGATCCTCGTCGAAGGCGTACGTCTGCCACCCCTCGGCGACGCAAGTCCGCTTGCGGAACTTCCCGTCGACCTCGAGTGGGGCGTCGAGTTCGTCCCAGAACTCGTCGAACGTCATGAACCGGACGTCGCCGTCGGGATCGACCGCAACTAATCGCGAATCCTCGGCGACACTGCCGCCCCGCTGGTCCGGCAGGTACGTTCTGCTGAAGTTCAGCAGGCCATCGAGGAGCAACATTACGCAGTCCTCGTCGCCATCACACTGTGCGACCGCAACGTCGTTTGCGACGACCCGGTGCGTCTCTGCGACCGTGAGGCAGTAAGTGTACTCGACATCTGACGGGACGAACTGGACCCGGCTTACCGTATCAAGGTTCGGTCCACCTCCGTCCGGTGCAGTGGGGATCTCTGCCGACGTAGACGCATCCGTTTCCCCCCCGTCGCATGGGATGTGATCACCGGAAGCGAGACGATGCGCTTCGATCGTCTCGACACTGTCCTCCCACCTAAGCATTCGATGGTCCGGGGTTACTGTCAGTGTTCTCCCCCCCTCCGTTTCGATGCGGACGAGGTGATCCGGCGCAGGGTGTTTCGAAACGGCCGTGACCGGCTTCGTCGTCCATGTGCCGTCGTCACCGATCGACCGTACGTGATCGTTCCCGTCCAGTTCCTCGACGAGGACTCCGAAGTCATCTTCCACGGGATCGTCGAGACGCCGTTCGACGAACGACTCGACGGTGACAGAACGCTCGATTCCGTCGTCGATGATCGTTATGTCCGTCTCCGGATGGAAGCAGTTCCGCCGTTTGGCGGCGTGGAAATACGGATGCGCGTAGCCGACGGCAGCGCTCGTGAAGCCGACGATGCGGCCGACAGTCGCGGCGCTCGTATGCGGCGCCATCCCGAAGACGAGTTCGCCGACGAGATCGTCGCGCTCGGTGAACTCGTAGTAGGGGTCAAGGCCGTAGTACTGGACGAGCAGGTCGTCGACGAAGTCCGCCGTCTTGAGCATGTGCTCGGCCGCGCCGTCAGAGAGGACGACGTCCTGCACTTTGAGCTCGACGAGCTGGTCGTCGTGGCGCAGCGGGTCGCCGTTGACGTCCTCGTGGTAGCCGAGTTCGCGGAACTGCTCGACGGTGACGTCCAGCTCCGCGGGCCGGACCGCCGTCACCGGCAGGTCGGTCATGTCGTAGCGGACCGTGCCGTCTTTGAACGCGGAGACGTCGTGTTTCGCCCGCAGGATGCCCTTCTCGAGTGGTTCTGGTGTTTTCTCCTTCGAGGAGAGGCCCTTGACGCCCTTCAGGACGTCATAGGCGCTCGCGCGCTCGCCGACGTTTTCCTTGGCCTCCCGGAGTTCCCGCTTCAGGTCGATGGTCGTGTATTGGGTCGGGCGGACGAGCGTCTCGCAGCGGCCACACTCCGCGCGGCCGGACTCGTCGGGGTCGATCTCCTGCTCGCAGTCCGGGCAGACGTACACCGCCTCCGCAACCTCGCCGCAGTCGGGACAGCGCGGCCAGTACGTCTCGGTCTCGCAGGCGACGCAGCGGCGCCGGCCGACCTCGATATCGGGGAGTTTTCCCTCCTCGTCGTTGACCGAGTCGCCGGCCATCGTGGCCTCGTCGACGTCGCGCTGGCTGCCGCCGGCGTCGCCCAGCGGGAAGAGGGTGTGGACGGCCGGCGAGAGCTCGCGCTCCTCGGACTTCTCGGGGCGGCCCATGCGGTTGCCGATCCGCGTCGGGGCGCGCTCCCGGACGGTAAAGGGTGCGACCTCGTTGACCAGTTCGATGGCGTTCTCGCCGTCGGCGTACGAGCGCGCCGCCTCGCTGACGTCCGCTGCCGTCCAGGCCCGCGTCAGGTCGTCGTCGAACCCGAGCGTGCGGACGAGCGGCCGCCAGACTGGTACTGTGACCCGGCTCTCGCCCTGGGTGTGCTCGACCAGCAGCGTCTCCAGCGTCCTGCAGACGGACTCCGTTCGGGGGAGGACGAGTTGGTCGTCCCCGGCGGGGCTCGCGGCCTCGCCCGTGCGGGTCGCACCGTCGGCCGTCGCGATTTCGCCATCCTCGATTGCCCGCGCCAGTTCGAGCGTCGCGTCGACGCTCACGTCGTGCCAGAGGTAGGTGTATTTCGGGTGGAGCGGCGCGTCGTTCCCGCTGGCCCACTCAAGCGCCCCGTCCGGCGTCGGGTCCGCGAGGTCGACGTCGACGCTGTCGCGCATTGCCTGGACCGGCGCGCCGGCGGCCGCGAACTCCTGGACCCACCACTCGAAGACGTACGAGGCGGGCGCCAGGTCGTGGTTGTTCTCGATGAACTCGCCGTAGTTGACCAAGTACTCACCCAGGTCGAGGATGCGCTCGACGCCGTTGCGGATCTCCAGGGCCTCCGCGGCGTCGTCGATCCGCCGGACGTCGCCGTTGGCCAGGCGGACAGTCGGGCCCTCGATGGTGTCGACGGGGACGACGCCGGCGGCTTTGCCCGGCCGTTCGGTCTTGATCTGGGTCCCGGGCGCGAGGAAGTCGTCGACCAGCCGCATCGTCGCCGGATGGACGCCCGCAGTCGCGTGGCCGTGGTTGCGCGCCCGGCCGTAGCGCAGGCGAAAGCCCCCGCTCTCGCTGGGGTGGGAGAACACCGGGCGCCCCGCGATGAGGTCCTGCAGGAACTTCTTCGAGGGATCGGCCCGTGGTGGTCCGGCGTCGTCCGCCGCGTCGCCGTCACTGTCGCCGTCGTCTTCATCGCCGTCAGCACCGCTGCCCTCGGCCTCGTCGCCGTCGTCGGCTGTTTCCGCGTCGTCCGCTCCGCCTCCGCCGTTCTCGTACGTGCCGTCGATGAGGTCCTGGAGCCAGGGCCAGTCGACCTCGTCGAGTTCGCGGGTGTAGCGCTGGATCTTCGGCGCCTTGAGTGCGATTCCCTCGCCCAGCACCAGGCACATCCCACCCCGCGCCGAGTTCGTGTCGACGCGGTCGAGGTCGCGGTACCCCTCGACCTCCTCGTCGCCGGTCGCTTCGCCGTCGAGCATGATCGGCATGTGCTCGGCGATGAACTGGGCTTCCTTCTCCTTGGGTGCGTACTGGAGGCCGGTCTCCTCGTCGTACAGCGCCACCTCCTCGGCGTAGCGGCCGACCTCGTCCTCGCGGGCCCGGTACTCGTCGATGCCCAGCAGGGCGCGGGCGTAGTCGGCGACCAGCACCGACAGCGCCTGCGCGGTGCCGCCGGCCGAGCGGATCGGCCCGGCGTAGTAGACGTTGATGAACTCCGTGCCGTCGTCGTTTTCGAGGAGTTCGACGCGGTCGATCCCCTCGATGGGGGCGGCGACGACGCCCTCGGTCAGCAGCGCGACCGCCGTCCGGACCGAACCCTCGATCTTGCCCGCGCGACTCTCGTAGTCGCCGACCGACCCCTCGACGAAGTCGGAGACGAGTTCGAGTGCCGCTTCTTCGCGGCTCATCTCGCCCTCCAGGTCGCGGACGCGCTCGGCGACGCCGTCGATCCCGAGGATGTTCTCGACCCGGTCGGCCATGTCCCTGGCGACCGGGATCTCGACCTCGGGCGTGGGGTCGCCCCCGCGCTCGCGGGCCGCGTTGGCGACGGCGAACGCCTCGTCGAGGCCCGCTTCGAGGCGTTCGAAGTACCGTTCGTCTTCCTCTCTCATCTCACACCGGCCAGAGATCCAGGTCGGTCACAGGGTCGTGCTCGCGCTCCAGGCTGGCCTCGAACTCCCGGACGTACAGTTCGCCGGCGAACGTCGTCGCCGTATCGAGGTGGCCCGCGACGGTCGTGCCGTCCTCTCGGGAGAGCACCGCATGGGTGTGGGCGAACCGCTCGTCGTCGAACCAGGAGATGTTGCCTACCGCGGGGGTCATCTCCAGGGGCTCATCGAACGTGATCGACTCGTACTCCTGGTCGTCCTGGTCGTAGAACATGAGGGTGACGTCCTGCACCGCGCCGAGGCCGTAGAAGAATGCGGCGTCGATCCCCTCCTCCTCGGCGAAGGCCTCAATCTGCCCGCGCCAGTCGCGGCCGTGTTCGAGGCGGGCGACGTACTCCCGTGCACCCTCGACTCGCTGGTAATCCATACCTACTCCGACGGCGAGCGCAGTGAAAACTGTACTGGTCGTTCGGCGCGTTTCGCATCAGACCGCCGGACGGCGATAAGTTCGACTTACCGGCGGGTTGAGGCGCTGAGCCGACCGAACAGAAGGGCGGCGCTCGGCTGGTGGCTGAGCGACCGGTTCCAAGGCTGGCCGAATAGGGCGACCGGACGTGACAGGAAAGACGAAATTACCGCAAGAGGGTGGTTAGTTTCACTCGGTGCACAAGGAGTATCACGACGGGAGAGCGGCGGCGGTTTTGGATAGTGGGGTTCCGCAGCGTCAGGGTTTCCTCACTGGTTCGTGTCCGACCGTTCCTCGTCGCGCCAGATGCGCCACTCGCCGTCGGAGTTTTTGGCGACGAGGATACCGATAGCGAACGTCTCGCTCTGGACGCCGGAGTCTATCTCGACGTCGGCGACGACGAGGGCGTACTCTTCGACGGAGTCGCGGTCGGCGTCCTCCCAGCGGTCGCGGACCTCGGTGTCCTCGACGGAGATATCCATCTGCGTGACCTGGCGGATCCGGTCGGCTGCCCACGGTGAGTCCGGCGAGTCCTCGTGGAACAGCAGCCGTGCGGTGTTGTAGTGGTCGCGGTCGATGGCGCTGAAATACTCCCGCACCACCTCTTCCTCCGGCCCGTACGTCGGGCGGAAAAACACGTACCAGATCCCACTCGCCAGCCCGAGGGTCGCCAGCGCCGACCCACCGGTGTACCCCAGCATCGCCCGCCGGCTGACGTGGTCGGATTCCTCCGGATCCCACTTTTCGCGGTTCACGTCTGGCGAATCACTGGCTTCCGCCGCACCCCCTGTTTCGGGTGCAGCGGAGCTGTCACGACGTGTCGGTTCGTACCCCGGGGGTGGGCCGTCGGTGTCCCATCCGGTGTCGGTGTCCCATCCGGTGTCGGTGTCCCGCCCGCCGTCGGTCAGCGCGCGTGGTTGCAGGCGGCTGGTGTTGTCTCCCGGTTTGTCGGGCGCCTCTCCGCGGGAAGGGTGTGTCATTCAGTCACACGAAGTCAGGGCTCCCCGCGCTAAAATCTATCGCCGGAGGGTGAGTATTGGAGATTCTTGCCTTCTGGTCGGAATTGACCGGGAAATTACCGTCGTCACGTGAGTGTCGAACGCCTCCAGTGGCTCGCTAAGAATGGACAGAGAGAGTACCGCAGTGTCGTGAGTGCTGAAAGGGGCTGCCCGCTCGATCCATCCCGGGCGACGGTGAGTGCGAACGCAGTAAGCGCGAACGTCGGAAGACGCAGCCTGCGAGCGAAGCGAGCAGGACCGTCTTCCGGAATAAGCACCGCAACGGAGTGAGGAGCGCAGCGAGCCCCGGATGGTCGAGCGGGCGGGGGCTTTCAGCACGCAGGTTACTGCGGTAGCACTCCGTCCAGTTCCTCGCGAGCGGACAGAGACGTCCCTCACCACACCGCCGATGACTAGTCGACAACCTGAAACCAGCCGGACGGATACATATCCAGCAATGAACGTCAGCATCGTCGGCAGCGGCTACGTCGGGTCGTCGCTCGCCGGCTGTCTCGCGGACTTCGGCAACGACGTCTGGGCGATCGACATCGACGAGGAGATCGTCGCAGCGATCAACGACGGGCGCGCACCGCTCCACGAACCGGGACTGGACGACCTCGTCGCAACCTACGGCGGCGACCGCCTCCAGGCGACCACCTCCTACGACGTCATCCCGGAAACGGACGTCACCTTCGTCGCGATCCAGACGCCGAGCAACCCTGACGGCAGCATCGATCTCTCCGCGGTGAAGGCGGGCTTCGAATCCCTCGGCGAGGCGCTCGCCGACAAGGAGGGCTACCACCTCGTCGTCGTCAAGAGCACCGTCGTCCCGACGACGACCGACGAGGTGCTCGCGCCGCTGCTGGAATCGACGTCGGGCAAGCAGGTCGGCGAGGAGGTCGGCCTCGCGGTCAACCCCGAGTTCCAGCGGGAGGGCGCCGCCGTCGAGGACTTTCTCGATCCCGATAAGATCGTCCTCGGCGTCGACGACGGGAGCGACGACGCCGAGACGGACGCCGGGAGAGGCGACGACCGCGCAGCGGACCGGCTGCGTACCCTCTACCAGCCGCTGATCGAGGAAGGCGCGCCGGTCGTCGAGACCGGCCGCAGCGAGGCCGAGATGATCAAGTACGCCAACAACTCCTTTCTGGCGGCGAAGATCAGCCTCATCAACGACATCGGGAACATCTGCAAGGAACTCGACATCGACGCCTACGAGGTCGCCGAAGCGATCGGCCTCGACAAGCGCATCGGCGCGAAATTCCTCCGCAGCGGGGTCGGCTATGGGGGCTCGTGCCTCACCGGCGAGCAACGTGTCCTGGTAAAAAATGAAAACGGCACAAAACTGATGACCCTCGCTGCGTTCTTCGATTGGTACGTTACTGACGGCGCTCCTGACGATGTTTCAGTCCTCAGTTGTGCCGAAGACGGTGAATTTTCGTTCAAATCAGTGAACGCTGCAACGAGACGAACTTACCAGGGTGACCTCTACACGGTCCAGACGAAAATGAACAAACAGGTGACCGTCACAGCGGATCATCCGATGTTGGCGGTTGAAGATGGAGATGTTGCCGTCTATACAGCCAGACGTGACTCCGTCCAGTGCCAGGACAGTCCATCAGCTGTGTCATGGCCCGCACAACAGGATTTGGGACGGCACGGCGTAACTGAATCACGTCTGGCTGTATATGAGGCACAGGAACTCGACGAAGGAATGTCGATTCCGGTACAGAGTAATCTTCCGGCTGATCCTGTTGACTCGTTCGATTTGATTGATCTCGTCGACGACTCAGTCGTATTCGACAACGAACGAGTCTACGTAAACCCGTCCACTGAACTCCGATCCATCGACGATCAACTCCGAACCCAGCTATCGGAGTACAACGAGCAGTTCAGTTACGACAGAGTTCACGAATTCATCCGGCGCAACTACATGACTCTCGATGCGTTTCTCGTGGCTGAAGATGGGCTGCCGGTGGATCGAAGCGACGTTAGTCTATATACGACGAAGGGCGGGGAACAGACATATATTCCCGCAGAACTCCCTGCCGACACTGACTTCTGGCGTTTTATCGGATACTACCTCAGCGAGGGTCACGTGTCCGAGGACAACTCCGGGAACGGGTCGACCACACGAAAACGGATCATGTTGAGTTTCCATCCGAGTGACGAGGAAGAATACGTCTCTGAAGTCGAGTCATATCTCGATAGTCTCGGTATCCGGTATCGTACTGATACTGGTGGCTGTAATTCTTTTACTCACCAGTCTCTGCTATCTGCGGAGACAGACCCGTTCCGCCTGGATTCTCAATTCGAGTTTTCACGTACGTGATCGTATTCCGCCAGCGTCCCGGACATCGCATATCAGGAACCAGTCGATCACCGGAAAGCACTCCTGTCAGGTCTGTTCCGTGGTGATGGATATATCGAGTACGCGAGCCATTCAAACGCAGTTGTGTACGATTACGGTTCAGTAAGTGAGGACCTCATCCAAGGGATGCAGTTCCTGCTCCACAGCCTCGGAATTGTTCCGAGTTACAGAACGTCACAATCGGAGCAATCCACGCGACCGGCCCATTTCCTCCGCGTCAGCTCGAAACGGCAGATAGCTGAACTACGGGATATGTTCCTACCGGAGGAGAGACAAAAAATCGAAAGCAGACTCGATGACCGCAAGGATATCGAACCGACGGGGCACTCTGTCGGAGATTCGTTCACTACTGTTCCTGTTCGAGATATATCGATCACGGAGGACGAAGTCGACGTCTATTCGCTTGAAGTAGAGGACAATCATACGTTCGTGACGACGGATGGACTGGTCGTTCACAACTGCTTTCCAAAAGACGTCGACGCGCTCCGGGCGGCAGCCCGGGAGGCGGGCTATGAGCCGCAGATGCTCGACGCCGCCAACGCCGTCAACGAGGAGCAGCCCCGCCGCCTGCTCGCGCTGCTGGACGACCACGTCGACGTCGCGGGCCGCCGCGTCGCCGTCCTCGGCCTGTCGTTCAAGCCGGGCACCGACGACATCCGCAATTCGCGGGCCATCCCGGTCATCGAGGGGCTGCGCGACCGCGGCGCCGAGGTCGTCGCCTACGACCCCGTCGCGACCGAGCCGATGCGCGAGCAGTTTCCCGATATCGCGTACGCCGACAGCGCCGCGGCGACACTCGACGGTGCCGCCGGCGCCGCCGTCGTCACCGACTGGGACGAGTTCGCCGCGCTCGATTCGGAGTTCGACGCCATGGCCGAACCGGTCGTCGTCGACGGCCGCCGGATAATCGAGCGCCGCGAGGGCATTACCTACGAAGGGTTGACCTGGTAATACTGGTGGCTGTAATTCTTTTGCTCACCAGTCTCTGCTAGACAGCCAGACGTGACTCCGTCCAGTGCCAGGACAGCCCATCGGCTGTGTCATGGCCCGAAAACGGGAGTTGGGACGGCATGGCGTAACTGAATCACGTCTGGCTGTCTATCTGCGGAGACAGACCTGTTCCGCCTGGATTCTCAATTCGAGTTCTCACGTACGTACAGCCACCAGTATAAGTCACAATCCCGCCACTGGCGACACCGCGTCACACGTCGTCCGACCGCTACGTCAGGCGCCGGTCGCGTCGGGGTCCACTTTTAAACTGTCCAGGTACCCGTCGAGCATCGCCCGGACGTGGCGGAGCCACGCGATGTCGTTCTCGGTCGACCGGAGGACCAGTCCGCCCTCGGCGGTCGCGCACAGCGCCGCCGCGACCTGCTCGGCGTCGACGTCCGGCCGCACCGTGCCGTTCTCGATCCCGCGCTCGACTAGCGTCTCGAGGTGCTCGCGTCCCATACTGTCCACGGCGTCGAAGTAGTCGCGGATCTCCGGGTTGCGCGTCGCCTCCATCCGCAGCCCCATGTAAACGCACTCGAACCCCGCCGGGCGGATGTCGTCGAGGCCGAACCCCTCCGCGGTCTCGTCCAGAAACACCAGATCCAGCGACCGTTCGAGGTTCTCGATCGGGTCCCCGGCGGGATCGAACAGCAGCTCCTCGAGGTACCACTCCAGCAGGCGCTCGGCGAACACCATCAGCAACTCCTCCTTGTCCTCGAAGTGGTGGTAGATCGTCGACTTGCTGACCGACGCCTGGTCGGCGATCTGCTGGATCGACAGCTCCGCGTACCCGTGCTCGGCGAACGCGAGGTACGTCGCGTGGAGGATCTCCTCCTTGCTCGTCTCCGGGTTGGAAAACGGTTCGGCCGAGGCACTCATCTTGACCGACTGTTCGGTCGGTGACGACTTAAATGATGCTCCAATTCCTCGCTCATGGGGAAACAAACCCCCAATCTATTTAAACCAACCGAACGATCGTTCAGGTATGAAACCGAACGTTCGTTCGGTACGGATGGTGGTGTCGCCGTGAGCATCGAGCGGTTCGTGAGACGAGCGTTCGCACACAGGCGGGCATTGATCGTGGTGTTGCTCGCGCTGACGGCGCTGTTCGCCGTCGGCACGACGATGGTCGAGGAGTCGACGTCGGTCGGCGAGTTCCAGACCGACAGCACCGAGGCGGACAAGCTGGAGTACGTCCAGGAGAACTTCTCCGCGTCGGAGAACACGACGACCGTACAGCTCGTCGTCCAGGACGACGACGTGCTCGATCGGGAGACGTTACAGGAGACGCTCGCGTTCCAGGCCGAGTTACGGGCCAACGAGACGGTCAACGCGACGCTCGTCGACGAGGAGCCCGCGGCGGGCGTCGCGAACGTCGTCGCAACCGCGGCGATCCAGCAGGAACGCGCCGGGGAACTGCAGGCGCACAGCCAGCGCCTGAACGCGACTGCGGACGCCCTGGAGGCGGCGCTCGACCGCGTCCGCGCCGGCGAGGCGAGCCCCGAAGCGGCGTTTGCGGCCGCGCGGGAGGAGGCACCGGTCGAACTGACTGATGCCCACGCCGAGACGTTCACCCAGGCCGCCCGGCAGCTCCAGGCTGTCGACGACGAGGCCGGGGTCGAGGAGGCCTACCAGCTCGGCACCCAGGGCGTGCTTGCCGACGAGTACGACGCCCTCGCTGCGGAGCAGCGCGCGCTCGCCGGGGGGATCGACCCCTCGCTGGCCGAGCAGCGCGAGGCGCTGTCTCGGATGAGCGACGAGGAGATCGAAAACGTCGTCAGCACTGTTCTCGGCCCCGAGAACCCGCAGCTGCTTGCGTTCATGCCCGACAGCTACGAACCGGGCAAGTCCAGCGCGAACGCGACGGCGTTCGTCGTCACGCAGGCGACCGGGGGCAACCCCGTGACGCCCGACGCTGCACCCCAGGCGATCATCGACTCGCAGTTCGCGATCCAGGAGATCGCGGAAGACCGGTCCGGCGAGTACGTCGTCTACGGCAACGGGATCAGCGCTCACGAGTTCGAGGCGTCGATGAACGACAGCCTGGCGGTGATTGGGCCGCTCGCGCTGCTGTTCGTGCTCGTGGTGCTCATGGTTGCCTACCGCGATCCGCTCGACGTCGGCCTCGGGCTGTTCGGCATCGTCGCCGTCCTGATCTGGACGTTCGGCTTCATGGGCCTGGCCGGCATCGACTTCGGCCAGCTGTTCATCGCCGTCCCCGTCCTGTTGATCGGGCTGTCGATCGACTACGCGATCCACGTGTTCATGCGCGGCCGGGAGGCCCGCAGCGGCACGGACTGGAGCGTCGAGCGGGCGACGGTCGCCGGCCTCGCCGGCGTCGGGTTCGCGCTGGTGCTGGTGACGGTCACGACCGCCGCCGGCTTCCTCTCGAACCTCGTCAGCCCGATGCCGCCCGTCCAGGAGTTCGGCCTCGTCAACGCCGCGGGCATCGTCTCCACGCTGTTCGTGTTCGGGCTGCTGGTGCCGGCGCTGAAGATCGAGATCGACTCGTTCCTCGAAGCTCGCGGGTTCGACCGCCGCAAGGAGGCGTTCGGGACGTCCGACCGCCTCGCGCCCCTCATGCGGACGGGCGAGCGCCTCGCTCGCGCCGCCCCCGTTGTGGTGCTGGTCGTCGTCCTGCTGGTGAGCGCGGGCGGCGCCTATGGCGCGACGCAGGTCGACACCTCCTTCAGCACCGAGCAGTTCATCGCCGAGGACCCGCCGGGCTGGACCGAGACCCTCCCCGACTCGATGGAACCCGAGGAGTACACCGTCGCCGGGACGCTCGACTACCTCGACGCGACGTTCGTCCGCCAGGACATGCAGACTCACGTCCTCGTCGAAGGCGATCCGACCGATCCCGACACGCTGGCGCGGGTCCACGAGGGCGAGGAGACGACCGCGAACGCCCCGACGACCCGGACGCTGGTAAACGGCGAGGCGGCGTACCAGGGGCCGGTCGCGACGATGCACCGCGTGGCCGCCGAGAACCAGTCGTTCAACGCGACGCTCGCCGCCGCCGATACCGACGGTGACGGCGTGCCCGACCGGAACGTCGCGGACGTCTACGACGCGCTGTTCGCCGCCGACGCGGAGGCAGCGGCCGACGTCGTCCACCGAACCGACGACGGCGAGTACGCGGCGCTGCGGATCGTCTCGTTCGCCGCGGGCGACGTGACGCGCGGCGAGGTCACCGAGGACATGCAGGCGGTCGCCGCCAGCATCGACGGGGATGGGGTGACCGCCACTGCGACCGGCCAGCAGACGGTGCTGTACCACCTGGTCAGCGAGGAGATCTTCGACACCGTGATCCAGAGCCTCGTGGTGACGCTGCTCGCCGTCGGCCTGTTCCTGGTGGTGGCCACCCGGATCACTGCCGGTAGCGCCACGCTCGGCGTGGTGACGACCCTGCCCGTGGTGCTGGCGCTGAGCTGGATCCTCGGGACGATGTGGCTGCTCGGCATGAACTTCAACTCGATCACGGGGATGATCACGAGCCTCACGATCGGGCTCGGCGTGGCCTACAGCATCCACGTCAGCCAGCGCTACCGCCAGCAGCTCGACCGGGACGGCTCGATGTGGGACGCGTTGCGGACGACCGTCACCGGCACCGGCGGCGCGCTGCTGGGCAGCGCCGCGACGACGGCCGGCGGGTTCGGGGTGTTGACGTTCTCGTTCATGCCGGCGCTCCAGCAGTTCGGGTTCATCACCGCGATGTCGATCGTCTACGCGTTCCTCGCCAGCGTCCTGGTGTTGCCGACGCTACTGGTGCTGTGGACCCGCTTTTTCGGCCCCGACGTCGGCGACGCCGGCGCGGCGGACGCGGCTGCCCACGGCGGGACCGCCGAGACGGTGGACGACGACTGATCAGCGGGATGTCGTCCACCTCTGTGGCCGCCTCGAGCGCGTCGACGTCGAACGACGAGACGAGCACGTTCGGGTGGGCGTCGGCGGCCAGCGCGACCGCGTCGGCGGCGACGCCGGCCTCCTTGAGATTGAATGTCGGTATCATCGACTGACCAACCCCCGGTGAGCCACCCCGAACTGTCGGATAGCTATCGTGCATCACTATAAATTCACCTGATTTTGAACGTTCTGCCGATCTCCGGGGACTGTCCCGGTACACGCCGCTCTGTCGATTGCGCCGATGAATCAGTCAGATGCCGCCAGCGCGGTCATACGGTCGTGCGTAATACTGGTGGCTGTACGTACGTGAAAACTCGAATTGAGTATCAGTCCCCGGATCGGGTTCCGGACACCACGGCGGCCACCTCGTCGGGGTCGACGTAGCGGGTCGTCCCGTCGCGGCACTCCAGTTCGACCGCGCCGGTCTCCCGGAACTGGTTGCCCAGCACGACCTTCCGGGGGATGCCCAGCAGGTCGCTCTCCGCGAACCGTTCGCCGATCGTTTGCCCGGGATCGTCGAACAACAGCGTCTCGCCGGCGCCGAGTTCGCGGTAGAGCCGGTCCGCCGTCTCCCGGATCGCGCCCTCGTAGGCGAGAGGGACGATCGACGCCCCGAAGGGGGCGATCCCATCGGGCCACCGGCAGCCCGCGTCGTCGCTTTGCTGTGCGAGGATCGTGTGGAGCAGCCGTTCGATGCCGATCCCGTAACTCCCCATATGGACGCGCCACTCGTCGCCGTCGGGACCGTCGACGGTGAGGTCCATCGCGTCGGCGTAGCGCGTCCCCAGCTTGAAGGCGTGGCCGATCTCGATCCCCTCGCCGGCGACCAGGTTACCGCCGCAGTCGGGACAGATCCCGCCGACCGACGCCCAGCCGGGCGACTCGTCGGTGACGCCGAACCGGCAATCTTCGGCGGTACAGTGCCGGAGGTCGAGCGTCCCCGTTTCGACGGGAGCGACGAACTCCTCGGAGGCCGAGCCGCCCATGACGCTGTTCTCGGCAGCGGCGACGACGAACGCCAGGTCGAGTGCTTCAAAGAGCCGGACGTAGGCCGCCCGGACCCGCTCGTAAGTCTCGTCGAGGCTGTCGGCGTCGGCGTGGAGGCTGTAGGCGTCTTTCATCGTGAACTCCTTGAGCCGCAGGAGGCCGTTGCGGGCGTGGTCGTCGCGATGCTTCCTCCCCACCTGGTAGTACAGCGCGGGCAGATCCTCGTAGGAGCGGACGGCGCCGTCGACCAGGTGGACGACCCCCTCCTCGTGGGAGGGCGCCAGACACAGCCGCTTGCCGTCGCGGTTCTCGAACGTGAACATCTCGCCCTCGAAGCTCTCCCAGCGGCCGCTTCGCTCCCAGATGCCGCTATAGTTGAGCTGGGGGAGACTGATCCGCTGGCCGCCGATGGCGCGCAGCTCGGCGTCAACGGCGTCGATCAACCGTCGACGGACGCGCTCGCCGGTGGGGGTGAAGCCGTACAGTCCGCTCCCGAACTGCCGGACGAGGCCGGCCCGGTGGGTCAGCGCCACGGTGTCGTTGTCGTGGGTCGCCTCCCGGCTGGTGAACAGCGTCGTCTCGCTACGCCGCACGGCGATCACCCCCGGTTGCGGCGCTGGCGCCGGAGTGATTTGCTGACAGAACGGTCGCGACGCAGTCGGAAACAGCGATACGACTATCGCGGAACCCAGCCGCGAGCCACGCCGGACTCGCGGTTGCCACGGTGTGCATGTCGGCACATTGCACTCGATGCGACGTGGAAGACGGTCAAATAGCTTCGGGAGCCGTGTCAACAAACCGCATCCACGCTCTCCTCGGCACTTTCGACCTGGCCCCCTCGCCGGAGTCCGAAACGGCTAACCGCCGACCTGCCGAGGCACATCCATGGACGAGGTCGAGCGGACGCTCGCGACTTACGAGGGCGACGCCGCGGCGTACGCCGAGAAGTACCTCTCGGAGTCCGGGCTGGTGGAGTACGGCGGGCCGTTCCTCGACCGCCTGGACGGCGGCCGCGTGCTTGACCTGGGGTGTGGCCCCGGCGTCGACGCGGCGGTGTTCGCGCGGCGGGGGTTCGACGTCGTCGGGTTCGACGTTACCCCATCCTTCCTCCGGCGAGCCCGCGAGCGCTTCGTGGAGGTGACTGCCGACGTGGCCGCCGACTGCCAGGCGCGGGCGTCGTTCGTCCGCGGCGACATGCGCTCGCTGCCCTTCGAGGCCGATTCCTTCGACGGCATCTGGGCGTCGGGGTCGCTCCACCACGTGCCGCGGGAGCAGGCGCCGGACACTGCCGCAGCGCTGCAGCGGCTGTTGCGGGACGGCGGGTGCGCCTACGTCTCGGTAAAGCGCGGGCCGACCGGCAGCGAGGTGGCCGACAGGCACTTCGAGTTCTACGAGCCCGAAGCGTTCCGCACGCTGCTGGCGGACGCCGGATTCAACGTCGAGATCGTCGAGGCGACGGGGCCGTGGATCGGGGCGATCGCCCGGGTGTGAGAAACTAATTTGCTGTTCCGGTGTGCTGGGGCTGCATTACTGTCTTCCCTTCGAACAGCATGAAAGCCCGTTGAATCCGTTGCCCACTCCGACTAGAGTCAATCCAAGGGATTGAATTGCGTGCTCCCGAAACGGCGGTCATGAACGCACTCGTCACGGGTCACGCCGGCTACATCGGCGGCGTACTGGCCGATCAGCTCGCCGCTGCCGGCCACGACGTCGTCGGGTTCGATCACTCCGCGGATCCAGCACAGGATATCAGGGACGCTGATCGCGTCCGGTCGCTGTTCGCCGACCACGAGTTCGACCTGGTGTACCACCTCGCCGCGGAGGCCGACGTCTGGGTCGACGACTGGCAGTATCTCTTCGAGAACAACGTCGCGGGCACCGTCAACGTGGTCGCTGCCGCACGGGGCACCGACGTCCCCGTCGTCTTCGGCTCCAGCGTCGCCGCGTCGGGGGAGTTCAACCGCTACGGCCGCTCGAAGGACCTCGCCGAGCAGGCGGTCAGCGAGTACGAGCAGGTGACGACCGTCCGGTTTCCGAACGTTGTCGGACTGGACGCGCCGCGCGGGCAGGCACAGGACATGATCGAGGAGGGGCTGGCGGGCGAAATCGAGGTCTGGGGCAACGGCGAGATTCGTCGTTCGTACGTCGACGTCGCGGATCTCTGCTCGGCCCTCGTGGAACTCGGCACAGGCTCCATCACGATCGAGAATCCGACGTCGATCTACGGCCGGACCACCACCAACCACGAGTTGGGGAACCTCATCCAGACCGTCGTCGAGGCGGAGACGGGCAGCACGCCCGACCTGTCGCTGGTCGACCGGTCGCCGCCGTCGCCGCAGTCACTGACAGCAGACGGCTTCCGGGTGCAGAACCCGACGCCGCTGCAGGAGTCGATCCGGTCGCAGGTGCGCGCGACGCTCGAGGAGTAACCTACACCAGCGCGTCGACCGTCCGCTCGGCCCACTCGACGGCGAACGCGGGACCGTGATCGAGGTATACCGCGGCGTCGAGCGCGTCGAACGGCGGCGGGATCTCGCCGCAGGCGATCGCTCGGGCACCGGGACTGCGCCGGCACCACAGCTGATATGGGATACTTCCCATACCTTTACTATGATGGGGTTCGTACCATAGTACGACGATGGGGTACAGGGTCATCGAAAACGTGGAAGATCGCGTCGGCGACCGGGTAATCCGCCGCAAGATCTTCCAGACTGACGATCCAGAATTCCCGAGCGGGTACCGATACGCGCTTCATTACGGCTACACCGATGGCCGTGGAACCATCCTTCGCTACGATAACGAGAACGAAACGCCCGGGCGACACGAGCGTCACACGCCGGAGGGTGTCGAGCAGATCGAGTTTCCGGGTATGCTCACCCTGCGGGAACGATTCATGACCGAAATCGAGGAGAAACCATGACCAGTACACTGAAAATCACGTTCGGACAGGCGACCGACCACCGGGAGGCGGCGCGCGAGCGACTTCGCCGCGCGGAAGCCGGAGACGACGGCGATGTCGTTGAGCAGGACGCAGGCTTCATTTTGAACTTCGAGAGCTTCGACGACATCGAGCGGCTCATGCGTGGTTCGAACCTGGCGCTGTTGGAAGTCATCGTGAACGAACAACCGGATAGTATCCGACAGACAGCGGAGGCTGTCGATCGGGACTATCGGGAGGTTCACCGCAACCTGAACGAGTTGGAGTCGCTGGGCGTCATCGAGTTCGAGCAGGAGGGGGCGAGCAAGCAGCCAGTTCTTCGTGGTGGCGCCGATACCATCGACCTCTCGTTCACGATCGGGCGCGATAGCATCGACGGACGACCTGACGCCACTGCCTGATAGTGATTGCTGTCACTCGGTATCGGTTCGCTGTACGGGATCGGTCGGTTCAGCGTCCACACAGCGCCACGATTGGCAGTTTCACGGACTGATACGCGAGAATAGGAATCCCCGGCGGGACAAACTCCTAGCAGCCTGCATCACCCCAGCGCGTCGACCGTCCGCTCGGCCCACTCGACGGCGAACGCGGGACCGTGATCGAGGTACACCGCGGCATCGAGCGCGTCGAACGGCGGTGGGATCTCGCCGGCGTGTTTGATCGCGCTGCAGGCCAGTTCGGCGCCGTCGGTGAACGACGTCTCGCCCCGGGCGATGGCCGTCGGGAGGTTCTCCAGCCGGCCTTCGAGACGCTCGCCGGCGTCGAGCCACGCGTCGAACAGGTCGCCCTCCCAGTCGGCGAAGGTGTCGCGGGTCTGCAGCCCGAGGTAGGCGTCGTAGCAGGCGGCCGCGAGCTGGTAGGTTTCGACCGGCGAGAGGTGGTCGCGGGTGGCGTCGGCGAACGCGGGGTACTCCTCGCCGAACAAGCCCAGGAACTGTTCGGGGGCGTCCAGCCCCACCTGGACGAGCGCCTCCGCGACCAGGAAGTCAGTGAAGGCGGCGGGTGATCCCTCCAGACGGGGCTTGCAGAGGACGACGGGCGGGTCGGTCTGGCGCGTCCAGGCGACGCTGCCGTCGCCGGGCATGCCGACCGTGAGATCCGGGCCGGCGAACCGTTCGAGCACCGTCGGCGCGTTCGGCGGGAGCCATTCCTCGGGGTAGGACTGTGGCTCCAGCGCGTCGGTCACCAGCGCCAGCTCCTCGGCCTGCGCGGCGGGCAGCGTCTCGAAGTCGGTCGCGCAGTCGAGCACGAGCGCGTCCGGCGTGTGCGCCGCGCGGACGTCCGCGACTGCCGGCGACAGGGAGCGCTCGGTGAACATCAGACCAGCGCCATGTTCACGACCATCGCCACGCCGATCACGAGTGAGATGCCGACCGTCGCGAGAACGATCTTCGTCGAGGGGCTCATACACGGCCGTTCGCGCGGTGACGATAAAAATGGTGATGGACCGGGAGCGGAGCCAGGACCTGCGGGCCGGTCAGGGGACCAGCTGATCGCCGTCGTCGTCGTAGATCGTGATGGCGTCGACGGGGCAGGTTCGGCCCGCGAACTTCGCATCCATCTCAGCGCAGTCGGGCACTTCTCGGACGAAGACGTCCGCCTCGCGCTCCTCGCTGTCGACCAGGATGGCCTTGCCCGCCTCCTCGTCTTTCTCGAACGCTTCCCACTCGCTGACGCACTGGAACATGCCGATACACGTGTCGCGGTCGAACTCGACTTTCATACCGGCGGTTGGACCGCGGCCACCAAAGGCGTGGTGGGTGGGGCACAGCGGACCGGGCGTCGTCGCTGACTTCCGGACCGGTCGGAACAACAACGGTTAAGTAGCTGCTATCAGCTACGTCCGGACATGCAGTCCGCTCCCGGTCGCTGGCGCTGGGCAACCCCTCCGGGAGTGGACAGTATCACGTTCGGGCGGTGACGGGCCTCACCCGCCCCCGCCGGGGTGGTGCTCCCTGCTTCTTCTCGATGGCGTCGCTCGCTGACTGATGCCCACGACCACACCACCACACCAATGTCGACAGACGAGTTCACCGTCACGCCGTACGCCGTCGAGGGCGAGGTCGACTACGACCGCCTCCTCGATCGGTTCGGCGCGGACGAACTGACAGCCGAACAGCGCGCAAAGTTCCCCGACCCCGTCCACCCGCTGGTCCGCCGCGGCGTCTTCTACGCGGGGCGCGACCTCGACCCGTTCCTCGCCGCCGCGGACGCCGGCGAACCCCACTCGATCGTCACCGGCCGCGGCCCCTCCGGACCGATGCACGTCGGCCACGTCTTCCCCTTCTACTTCGCGAAGTACATGCAGGAACGGGCCGGGACGACAGTGTACGTCCCCATCTCCGACGACGAGAAGTACTTCCTCAAGGAGCAGTCGCTGGCGGAGATCACCGACCACGCCCGCGAGAACCTGCGGGACATCCTCGCGGTCGGCTTCGACCCCGAGCGCACGCGGATCGTCCTCGACACGGCCGACGCCGACATCGTCTATCCGCTCGCAACCGCCTTCGCTGGCGAGATCACGCAGGCGACCGTTGACGCGACTTACGGCGACCCCGAGAACGTCGGGCTCTCCTTCTACCCGGCGGTCCAGGCGACCCACCTGCTGCTCCCGCAGCTGGTCGAGGGCCGGCACCCGACGCTGGTACCGATCGCCGTCGACCAGGACCCCCACGTCCGGGTCTGCCGGGACGTCGCCGCGAAGGAGCGATACCCCGTCGACAAGCCGGGCGCACTGCTCTCGAAATTCCTCCCGAGCCTGGAAGGGCCGGGGAAGATGAGCTCCTCGGCGGACGCCCCCAGCCTGCTGCTGACCGACGACCGCGAGACGATCCGCGAGAAGATCCTGACCCACGCCTACACGGGCGGCCGCACGAGCGTCGCCGAGCACCGCGAGCACGGCGGCGACCCGTCGGTCGACGTTCCCTACCAGTTGCTCCACTCCTTCTTCGAGGACTCTGACGATCGCGTCGAGCGCTTCGCCGCCGAGTACCGTGAGGGCACCCTCCTGAGCGGCGAACTGAAGGAGATTGCCGCCGAGGCCATCGCCGACTTCCTCGAAGCCCACCAGCAGCGCCGCGCCGCGCTGGCTGATCTCGACGAGGAGCTCGCTCCCTTTCGGCTGACCGACGAGGAGCGCGCGACGGCCCGCTCGCGCGTGGGGCTGCCCGACGGCGGGTTCGGGTAGCGCCACACCCCCCGATCGAGACTCGAGGCAGTGAGTTTCTTCCCCCGTGCCTTCGTAGGCGACACCATGACAGCCACGGCAGTGATCGCAGGCGTCGGCGAGGGGTTCGGCGAGACGGTCGCACGGCGGCTCGCAGCCGAGGGGTACGCCGTCGGCCTGTTCGCCCGCTCTGCGTCGTATCTGGACGAACTGGCAGCGGAGCTAGAGGCAGCGGGTCACGAGGCCCTCGCCGCCCCGACTGACCTCTCGGATCCGGCGGCCATCGAAGCGGGGTTCGAGCGCGTGCGGGAGGCGTTCGGGCCGGTCGACGTCCTGATCTACAACCCGAGCGTCCCGGCGCCGGGCCACCTCTTCGAGGTCGACGCCGAGGCGTTCGATCGGGTGTACGAGGTCGTGGTTCGCGGCGCATTCCACGCTTCGCGGGAGGCCATCGGCGACATCCGGGAGACGGAGGGGACCGGGACGGTCATCTTCACCGGCACCTCGATCGCCAAGCGGGCGTTCGGCAATCTGCTGGCGTGGGACGCCGCCGGGCCCGCACTCTACGGGTTCGCGAAGTCGCTGGTCCACCGCTTCGGCCCGCAAGGCGTCCACGTCGCCTACGTCGTCGTCGACGGCGCTATCGCTGGCCCCGGCGAGAGCAACGTCCCGCGGGAGGACGACGAACTTATCACGCCCGAAGCGATGGCCGACACGTACCTCCACCTGATCGAGCAGGACGAGCACGCCTGGTCGTTCGAGGTCGACCTGCGCGCGTACGGGGACGAAATCAGAGTATAGCGGAGAAGCGAGACGGGCAGACAGAACAGGGGTGGTTCGACCGGCCGTATCAGGAGCGGGCCCACCGGATGCAGACGTCAGTACCGGGGACGCAGAGCTCCGAGGAGCGAGCGAGCAGCCCGGCGGCGCGCCGCACGGCGACGGCGGAGAGCGCGCCGAGCGCGAACGCCACGACCACGCCAGGGTAGGCCACCGCCACCAGCACCGCGAACACTGCGGCCACCATCGCGAAGCCAACGGCGACCTTGGCAGCCGGCGAAGCGAACGAATCGTGGGGGTTGGTTGGGAGTCCTCTCATACATGTACACCCAGGGGCTGTTCTCCCTTAAGCCTAATCTGAATGATATTTCTGTAAGGGCGGTTACTGAAGAATCTTTCACCGGAGTGGCGGCTGGATTTGGCATCACCGTTGTGGTTTTGACCGTCGAGACCGTACCGACGATGATGACATCAGCACTGTTTATCGTCAGCGAGGAAGGCTACTGGGGAGAGGAGTGCGTCGAACCGCTCACGACGCTGGACGAGGCCGGCGTTGACGTGACGGTCGCGACACCGAGCGGCGACCCGCCAGTGATCGACGAGCGCTCGATCGATCCCGACAACGTCGGCGAGGAGACCGCCGAGCACGTCCGCGAGGTTCACGAGACCGACGAGCGGCTCAACGACCCCAAACCGATCGCCACCGAGGACGCGGCCGACTACGACGCGGTCGTGTTCCCCGGCGGCCACGGCACGGAGTGGGACGTCAACCAGGATAGCGACGCCCGGCGCCTGCTGCGGGACGCCGTCGCGGGCGAGGACGGGACCGCGCTCGTGGTCTGTCACGCCGTCGGTGTCCTGGCGTTCACCCACAATGACGACGGCGAGTTCCTGGTCGCGGGCCGGTCGGTCACCGGCTTCCCCAACGAGTGGGAGGAGGGCATCGTCGACAACCACGACCGGATGCCCGACGGCCGGAAGCTCCCCTACTGGGTCGAGGACGAGGTGAAAGCCGCCGGCGCCGACTGGAACGCCGAACTCGACGACGACACCAGCGTCACCGTCGACGGCGACCTGGTCACGGCCCGCGGCCCTGGCTCTTCCGCGGAGGCTGCGCGGACGCTGCTCGCCGAACTCGGCGTCGAAGCGCCGACGCAGTAACTGTTCTTACTGCCGCAGACGGCCGACGGCAGGGGCTACTCCTCGTCGTCGGGCTCTTTTGCGATTGCGGCGACCACGCGCTGGGCGGTGGAGGTCGGGACGTCGGAGGGCGAGCGGACGTATTCGGAGACGATCATCACCAGCGCCGCGAGCGCGAGCAGGCCGCCGCCGACGAAGAGGTCGCCACGCAGCAGCAGAAAATCCAGGCCAGGCAGGGCGATCGTCAGCGCGAGGGCGACGGCGCCGACGCGCTGCACCATGTCGAGAATTCCGGTATCCATGGGTGTCGTAGGCGACGTAGCGACAAAAGACCGCCGTCCCACTGATCGGTCCGCCAGCGCCGCCCAGTGGAACGCCACCGCCTCGTCTCTGCCGACGGGCGGATATCCGGGTACGCCCTGACAGCGGTGTAGCCGTCCCTGAACGCCCGGCGGAGCTGCTCAACGTCGATGGGCGACTCCTCAACCGCGGCGAGCGCACGGTCGGCCGCAGCGCACAACGGCTCGCTGTCGAACGCCGCCGCCAGGAGCTGTTCGGTCATTGCTCACCCCGCAGGATCGCCGGCAGAGTGTCCCGTCGAGATCGAACAGGACGGCGTCGAAGGATGCCACTGTCGGTCATTGGCGCTGCCACACAAAAACCCCGCGTCGGGGGTACAGCTGTCGCTGACGCTCATACTGGTAGCTGTAAGTACGTGAAAACTCGAATTGAGAATCCAGGCGAAAAGGGTCTGTCTCCGCAGAGAGCAGCGACTGGTGAGGAAAAGAATTACAGCCACCAGTATCAGGGATGTGTCTTCTCGGGCCACTCGCCTCTGTTCTTGACGAGAAACTTCATGTCGCCCGCGAAGACGACAGCCCCGTCTTCTTTCGTAACTTCGCTGTCGATCGTCACCATGTCCGCGCCGTCGACGCTCCCGATCTCCTTTTTGTTCATCACTTCCATCTCCATCGAGATGGTGTCGTTGGTGGCGACGGGATTCGGAATGTCCATGTAATTCATGCCCAGGAAGGCATAAACCGTCCGCTCGACGATGCCACAGCGGTAGACGAAGCCGGTCGCGAGGACGAACGTCATCGGGCCGTGGGCGACGCGGCCGCCGAACGGGCCGTCCTCGGCGAACTCGCGGTTAGTATGTAGCTCCGTCCAGTCGCCGCTGAACATCGAGTGGAACACGAAGTCCGACTCCGTGACGGTTCGGCCCACCGTCTCGAACGTCTGTCCGACCTCGAAGTCCTCCCAGTAGTGTGGCTCGTAGCTGTAGGCCATACCGCCGAGTTCCCGGGAAGTGGATAAATACGTTGTGCTCGTTTTCGTGGGACGTGGTCTGTGTGGCCGGCAGAAACACGTTGACAGTGGCCCAAAAGCTCGAAGAGGCGGTTTGCGGCAGGTCCGGTCACTCGAACAGTTCCTCGAACACCTTTGCCTGCGCGACCCGGAGGTGCTGGTGATAGGTGGGCCGGGAGATGTCCATGGCCTCGGCGAGTTCGTTGCCGTCGATGTCGCGGGGCCAGTCGAAAAATCCCCCGAGGAAGGCGGTCCGGAGCGCGGTCTCCTGGCGGTCGGTGAGCCGGTCGCTCAGGGCACCTCTGAAATCCTGGCGGGTCTCGACGGCGCGCTCGCGCTCGTGGTAGCCCAGCAGTTCGGTGCCCGGGTAGCGGTCCTCGATCAGTTCGAACAGTTCCCGGGCCTCCGCCTCGTAGGGGAGTTCGACTGTGAACTCCGTCGTCCCGTTCTCGGCGGTCGCCCCCCGCGGGGCCGCGCCGTACTCGGTCAGCATGGCGAACAGCGACTCCGCGACGATCACTTCGAGGAGACACTCGTCCTCGTGCTCGGTGATGAGCGTCGCGTCCCGGACGTCGGCGTCAGTCGCGGCGACGTCGAGCAGGTCGGCGGCGTCGACGCCTGTCGCGGTGAGGTACAGCCGGACGTTGCCGTCCGAGCGGTAGTCGACGCCGGCGGACTCGATCCGGCAGCCCGCGCCAGTCGAGAGCCGGTTGAACAGCAGGTCGGAGTCCCTGACCGAGAACTCCAGCTCGATGATCTCGGTCGCGTCGAGGATCCGCCCGCGCTCGATGGCGTTCATCGCGTTGGCGACCGCGCGGCCGATCGCCTCGACGACGACCCGCTCGCGTTCGTCGAACGCCGTCGCTGACTCGGCGAACACCGCGAGCACGCCGTAGCTGGCGTCCTTGTACACGAGCGGCACAGCCAGCAGCGACTCGACGCCGGCCTCGCCCGCGATGTCCGCCCAGGGGCCGTCTCCGTTGCCGAGCTCCTCGACGATCTGGGGGGCTTCCTTGCGGTAGGCGTCGCTGACGGGCTCGCCCTCCCCGGCGAGCGAGAACGACCGCTCCTCGATCGGTAGCGCGGCGTCGCCCGCCCAGGCCGTTGGCGAGAGCGTCTCGCTCGCCAGATCGGGCTGACCGATCCATGCGAACGCGTACGGATCTGCTGCTGCGAGCTCGCCGACGACGCCGGCCTCCAGTTCCTCGCGGGTGGTCGCCTGGACGAGCTCCTCGACGGTGTTCTGCAGCAGGCCGTTGACCCGATCGAGCACCCGCTCGGTGTGCTCGCGGGCTTCCCGGACCTCGCGTTCGCGTTTGGCGCGCGTGCACGCCGCGGCGGCGCTGGTCGCCAGCAGCGCTAGCACCTGCTCGTCGGTGTCGTCGAACCCCTCCCCGCCGACGCCGACGCCGATCGTCCCGTGGACGCCCACCGGGTAGTACATGGCGGCCGTGACCGCGCCGAGCTCCGTTCCGTCGTCGGGGGT
>PXSQ01000042.1:26359-36065 GCA_003022725.1 Halobacteriales archaeon SW_7_65_23
ACCGGCAGCTCCGCGGGGTCGCGGTCGGTCGTGGCTGCCGGCACCAGCGTCCCTGTTTCGTTGTCGTACAGCCGGAACGTGCTGCTGTCGAACCCCAGCAGTTCGCGTGCGGCGTTGGTCGCAAGCTCCACGACGTGTTCCCTGTCGCGGGCCTGCATCAGCGAGCGCGTCGTCTCGAGCAGGTTCGAGAGCCGTTCGCGGTGGGCCTTCCGTTCGGTGATGTCACGGCCGACGCCGGCGACGGCGACGATCTCGCCGGCCTCGTCCCGCAGCGGGCCGCCCGACAGCTCGTAGGGGATCTCCGCGCCGTCGCTGGTCCGGATCCGCGCCTCGACCGACCGGTGCTCGCCCTCCCAGACGGTCCCCAGCGTCTCGTTGACGCTGTCGCGGTCCTCGGGGACGATGAACGACAGCGCCTCCCGGCCCTCGATCTCGCCGGGCCCGTAGCCGGTGACTTCCTCGAGGCGGTCGTTCCAGCGCAGCACCTCGCCGGTCTCGTCGAACGCGTACAGCGGGTCGGGGAGGCTGTTCATCAGGCTCTCGGTGAACGCCCGCTGCTGTTCGAGCTCGCGCTCGTAGGCCTGCTGTTCGAGCAGGTGGCGGATCCAGTCGGCCAGCAGTTCGATGAACGTCTCGTCGCGGTGGTCGAACCGCGACCGCCGGGGCTCGCCGTCGGCGAAGCAGACGGTGCCGTACTGCTCGCCGCCGACGTGGATCGGCACGCCCAGGTAACAGCCCAGCCCGAACCGCTCGTAGGCCGGGTCGTCCTCCCAGCCCTCCTCCAGCGCGTCCGACACCGCCAGCGGCTCGCCCTCCCGGAGCGTGTGCCGGCAGTACGCCGTCGAGAGCGGGGCCGACGCGCCCGGCTGCAGCGCCGGGTGGTCCCCGACGGCCCTGACGATCTCCTGGGTGCCGCCCTCGATCCGCGTCAGGAACCCGTGGGAGGTCCCCAGCCGGTCGGTGCCGGCCGACAGCAGCTGGTCGATCTTCTCCTCGCGGGACAGCGTCAGGTCAGAGGCGATCTCGTTGAGCCGTTCGAGCGTCGTCTCCCGCTGCTCGCGCTCCCTGCGCATCCGCTTGCGCTCGGTCACGTTCCGGAAGATCACCGACAGCCCGTCGGCCGACGGATAGGCGGTCCCCTCGAACCACTGCCCCAGCGACTCGTAGCGCTGTTTGAACGCCGTCTCCGTCCCCGACACCAGCGCATCGCGGCACGCCTCGTGGAACCCCGACCCGGCGAACCCCGGCAGTTCCTCGGTGAGCGTCGCGCCCAGCAACCCCTCGCGGGACGCCGACAGCAGCTCGGCGGCCGTCCCGTTGAGGTACGTGACCCGCCAGCCGTCGTCGACCGCCAGGAACCCGTCCGAGATCCGCTCGAGCGGCTGGTCGAGGCTCTCGATCGTCGACGGCGTCCCGCCGTCGGTGACGAGGCGACCACCCTCGGCGGTCGTGTTGCCCGGCCTCGCTCGGCGTCCCGCACTCCGCCACACTGCCAGTAGATGACGACGATCTCTCATAAATTGTCTACGAACACTAACAGTATAGGTATTCGATGGTTTAAAACCATCTCAGTCGGCGGGCGACGCCGACTCGGTCGTCGCGGCAGTGCTGGTGATACTGTCGGACGTAATTTCGTGGAGTCACGCGTCACGTTCAGCCGTTCAACTGTGCGAATACAGCCAGGAGAGTGTCACGATGTGACACAGAGTTACGTCCGACAGTATGACGTTCGCGGCGCTGGTGGGGATCGTCGCGCTGGCGGTCCCCCTCGGCGTGCCGCTGATCGTCGTGTTGCACGTCCAGGTCGTGTTCGTCATCATGACCGCCACCGCGCTGATGACCGCCACGATCAAACTCCGGCAGAACCTCGCGACGCTGTAGCCGGCTCGAACTGACGCGAAAAAGCGGTCGCTCACCGGTCGAAAATATGAGAATCCGCAGTTGTTCTACTTGCGAACGAGGTTCGACGCGCGCGGTCCCTTGGGGGACGATTCGATGTCGAACTCGACTTCCTGCCCTTCCTCGAGGTCCGGGCCGCCGACGTCTTCCATGTGGAAGAAGACATCCTCGTCGTCGTTTACCGCGTCGTCGTCAGTCGAAATGAATCCGTAGCCGCCTGTGTCGTTGAAGAAATCAACTTCGCCGGTTGCCATTGTACTCTCTCAGAGGTCCGTGGCAGGCATAACACTTTCGCGAGTCGAGTTATCATGCCCCTCGCGTGTCGTTTGGAGGAGATTCGTCCCGTCAGCAGGCCGGGCGGGACTCGGTTGTCTCCCCGCGGCGGCAGTAGCAGTTCATCCGTTGCCCTGCACCCGGAGTGACGCTGCTGTCGATCACGCCCGATATTGTGCATCGGTACCTAGTGACAAATTAACATTTTAACGACAGGTGACAAAGGCTCGGGTATGTCGTTGCTCGACGCCCACAACAGCGGAGTGCGGGAACAGCGCGGCTACGACGGCGTGACCGAGGGGATCGGCGACCTGTCGGCGGCGTACTGCCGCGAGCGGTTCGCGTTCACCGACAGCGCCGCGGCGCTGGCGGCGGCGACGCCGGCGGACACCCTCGTTTCGGTCGGAATCTCCCCGACTGGCGAGCCACACGTCGGGACGCTCGGCCAGCTGGAGTCGGCGATCGCCTTCCAGGAGGCGGGGTTCGACGTGCAGGTGATCCTCGCCGACCAGGTGGTGTACAACGCCCGCGGCGGGTCGCTGTCGGCACTGACTGACCTGGCCGAGCGGTACGCCGCGTTCCTCCGCGAGCGCGGGTTCGACCCCGAGGAAGGGGAGCTGGTAATCCAGAGCGAGTCGTTCGGCGTCCTCTCGACGGCGTTCCGCCTGGCGCCGGAGTACGACCCGGGCGCAGACGGGCCGGCAGCAGAGCACGAGCCGACGGCGTTCGAGGAGGCACTGGCGGCGGCCTACGAGGACGTGGAGCTGCCGGACGGGGCGAGCGCGTTCTCCGAGCAGCTCTGCGGGCTGTTGCTCGCCGCGGACACCGTCGGCCCGCTGCAGTCCGGCGAGTACGAGCGGGTGGTGCTCGCCCTCGGCGCGGACAATGTCGGCTTCGGGCGGAGCATCGACGCGCTGCGGGCCAAAGCGGGCGTCGAGGGGTCAGTCGTCGGGCTGTACAGCCACCTCGTGCCGGGCGTCGACGGGACGCCGAAGATGTCAAAGAGCATCCCGGAGTCGAGCCTCCACCTCGGGATGGCGCCCGACGACCTCCGGAAGCGCGTCCGCGACCCCGCGCTAGACGCCGCCGACCCCGCGGAGTCGGTGGTGTACGGAATGGTCCGGCACGCGTCACCGTTCTCCGGCGAGGAGCGCGCCGCGCTGCGGGAGGCCCGCGCTGCCGACGACGAGCGCTGGTCCGACGCAGTGGAGGAGTACGCCGACTACCTGGCCGAGACGGCCCGGGAGTGGCAACGGACGGGCGAGCGATCGACGCGCTACCGGGAACTGCCGCCGTGACCGCCGCTAGATTCGGCGTCCTCGCGAGCGAAGCGAGCGAGGGCTTTCTGCGACACTACGTTAACAGCAACCACAACGACACCAATTCCTAGCGACGACTCTATGACAGCCCCGGCCCACAGACGAGTATGCGCCAGTTCATCGTGGTGGGCCACGACGCGCCGACGACGGCCGAGTTCTCGCTGGACGACCTGCCGGGAGCGGGCCGGCTCGACCTGCTCACACGGTGTGTCACGAGTTCGCTGCTGCTCTCGCACGGCATCCGCGAGGACGTCCGGACGCACCTGGTGCTGTCCGACGCGTTCACCGTCTCCTTCGACGGGAGCGCGGTCCAGCGGCTCAACCCCGACGAGCGCTCGACGGCCGCGCTCGTCCGCAACGCCCTCGACCAGCGCGAGGAGGCGGTCGGCCGGATGGCCGTCGAACCTTCCCCCGGAGTCTCGCTCACCCGGGTCGGCCTCGACGGGACGCTCGACGCGGTGGCCGATGACGGCCCGGTCTGCCTGCTCCACGAGGACGGCACGTCGGCGGCGGAGCTCGACCCGCCAGCCGACCCCGTTTTCGTGCTCTCGGATCACCGGGACTTCGGCGAGGCGGAGCTGTCGGTGCTGGACGAGCACGCCGACCGCCGAGTGACACTCGGCCCCGAGCGGCTGCACGCCGACCAGGCGATCACCGTCGCGCACAACTGGCTCGACACCGAGGGGTTCAGCGACTACTCGCAGTGAGACGGACTACCTCCCATTGCGTGGAGGCTCGCGGCCCTCACTCCAGCGCCACGAACACGGCGCTGGTTCTCCGCAAAGCCGACCGACTTCGAATCTGCTTCCCGTTTAGCCAATTTTCACAATATAAATCGCTTGCAAACATAATCGTATTCGTTTACGAAACCCGTATGAAACTCATCGGGAGATGGAAATCGGTGATCGGAACGCGGAGCAGTCGCTCACCAACCATCCGCGGGCGCGGGAGGGGGGCCGGTCACTCGCCGTTCACCACCTCGATCTCGGCCTCGAACTCCGAGGCCGTCTGCACGAAGACGGAGGCCGGCCGAGCGTGGAGTCCCTTTTCGTGCTCGACCGTGGTGACGCCGTTCGTACGCGACATGGTACGGCGTACGCCCTGTTCGAACGACACCATCATATAGATTGTGCCTGCGGGCAGGATCCGGGGATGGCATTTATTGTTCGTCGTCATGTACCCTCGGAGGAGGATGACAACAAAGAACCAGGAGCGGGTGTTGCGTGGCATCGGCGCGACGCCGTTGTCGGGCGTCGGGACGGCGGTCCGGTACGACCCGGACGCGGACCTCTCGCTTCCGGAGCCGCCGGACCCGAAGACGGTCGAGTCCGGCGTGGAGGTCGACCGGTTCGAGGCCGCCCGCGAGGCGGTTCGCGAACGACTGCAGGCCGAGCGCGAGCGGGCCGCCGAACGCGTCGGCGAATCGGAGGCGGAGATCTTCGACGCCCACCTGCAGTTCCTGGCCGATCCCCAGATCGAGGGGCTGGTCGAGGATGCGACCGACGAGGGGCTGCCCGCCGAGCACGCCGTCCGGGAGGCGTTCGGGGACGCGATCGACCAGCTGGAAGCCGCCGGCGGGCTGACCAGCGAGCGGGCCGACGACCTCCGCGAGCTCCGCACGCGCCTGCTGCGCGAACTACTCGGGGCGGAGGCGACGGACCTCGCGGCGCTCCCCGAGGGGGCCGTCGTCGTCGCCGAGCGCCTCGGGCCCGGCGACACGGCGCGGCTCGACCCCGATGTAGTCGGCGGGTTCGCGACCGCGACCGGCGGGCGGACCTCCCACGCTGCGATCATGGCGCGCTCGCTGGGCGTCCCCGCCGTCGTCGGTGTCGGCGAACCGCTGCTGGACGTCGCCGACGGCGCCACGGTCGTCGTCGACGGCGACGCGGGCGAGGTAGTCGTCGACCCGTCCGCGGAGCGCGCCGATCGCGCCCGCGAGCGCGGCCGGGACGTCGATGTGCGCCACGAGCAGGTCACGACCGTCGACGGCCGGTCGATCGAGGTGGCGGCAAACATCGGGACGCCGGCCGAGGCCGCGGGGGCCCGCGAGCAGGGTGCCGACGGCGTCGGGCTGTTCCGGACGGAGTTTTTCTTCCTCGACCGCGAGGAACCACCCACGGAGGACGAGCAGTACGAGGCGTTCGTCGAGGTGCTTCAGCCCTTCGACGGCGACCGGGTCGTGGTGCGGACACTGGACGTCGGCGGGGACAAGCCCGTCCCGTACCTCGACGTCCCGGCGGGCGAGAACCCCTTTCTGGGCGTGCGCGGGGTTCGCCTGGCGCCGGGCGAGCGTGCGGACCTCCTCGAGACACAGCTGCGGGCGCTGCTCCGTGCCGCAGCGACGGACGCCGGCGACGGCCTGGCGGTCATGTTCCCGCTGGTCGCGACTGTCGGGGAACTCGACGACCTCCTGGAGCGCGTCGAGGCAGTCGCCGCCGCACTCGCGGAGGAGGGCGTCCCGCACGAGGTGCCGGAGCTGGGCGTGATGGTGGAGACGCCGGCGTCGGCGTTCGTCGCGGCGGAGCTGGCCGAGCGGGTGGACTTTCTGAGCGTCGGGACCAACGACCTCACCCAGTACGTGATGGCGGCTGACCGCGGCGACGAACGGGTCGCCGGCCTGCACGACCCGCGGCACCCGGCAGTGTTGCGGGTGCTCGATCGGACGGTCCGGGCGGCACACGGGGCCGACGCCTGGGTCGGGATGTGCGGCGAGATGGCCGGCGACCCCGACCTGACCGAACTCCTGCTCGGGTTGGGCTTCGACGAACTGAGCATGAGCGCCGTCACCGTCCCCGCGGTCAAGGAACGGATCGTCGAAACGGACACCGAGGCGGCTGAAGCACTCGCCGAGCGCGCGCTCGCCGCCGAAACGCGCGCGGCGGTCGAGGCGATCCTGGCCGGCGACGGGGGGTGAGTCGCGGTGAGCGACCGGCGGGAAGTGACTGTCCACGTCGACGCGGCTACCTACGAGGAGTGGGCAGCGGCCGCCGACAGCGAGTACGACGGGATGGAGGACCTGGTCCGGACCGCCCGCCTCGAGGCGCTCGCACCGCTCGACGGCCGCCGGCAGCTCCGCCTCGAGTTCGTCGATCCTGTCGAGCTCAGCGTCGATCTCCCCGCGCTCGGTCCGGAGCCGTGCGATCTCGGCCTCGATCGCCTCGGTGTCGATCGGCGCCATGATGAGGTCCCGGAGCCCCTCGCCGAGCGTGACCGCCCGTCGCGTTCGCTCATATCCCCCGCCAACGTCCCCACGCCCAAGAATGGTGCGATTTTCCCAACAACAGTACGACTGTTACGAAAAAAGGGTGGCCGGGTGTCGGGAGCGTACCAGGGGCGACCGTGATCGCGCCGGCTGCGGGGACTCGGACGGGTTGCCGTGAGTCGGTGCCGCCGTGGCGTCACAATCCAGGCGCGTCAGGCCGCAGGACTCCGCGAACACGTCGGAGTCCCGGAAATGGTCACAGCAGCCCGTATCAGGGGGAGTGACAGGAACAGCGGCGGACTTCGAGCAGTTCGTTGATGTCGAACTGACGCTGGCAGTCCTCGCAGAACACCTGGATGTCGACCAGCACGCGGAAGTCGCCGATCAGGACCCGGTCGGTCGAGCGCAGCGTCTCGAGTTTGTCCTCGGCGACGACCGCGGTCCGGTTCTGGAGCTGCTGGATGTGGGTCGCCTCGGCAGCTACCTGGTCGCCCTCGTCCTCGGAGCGCGTGACGCTGCGGTTGCGGAGGAACGTCCGGATCGCAGTGTGGGAGACGAACTCCTCGCGTAGCGACTCGACGTCAACGCCCTCGCGGTCAAGCTGCCGGTGCACCCGGGTCTGCGATCCGGCGCTCTCCTCGCCCCGGAGGTGCCGGTAGACCGTCTCGACGTCCATCCCGACCGAGGAGACGCCGTGGCGGTCGAGCCGCTCCCGGAGCAGCTCACGATTGAAGTACCGCGCCAGATCCCGCAGGCTGCGGCGGTTCTGTTCGCGGGTCCAGGCGTCGATCAACTCCGGTCCGACGTCGAGGTCGTACTCGTCGATCAGCCGTTCGACCTTGCCGCGCCGCCCCCGACCACCCGGGTCGCTGGAACTCATATCCGTTCAGGCCTTGGATTGCCTCGGGCTTAACCACTTCGACGGATCGTTATCACTCGTGATTTCCGGCGACGGCGACCCGCTGGAGTGGGGCGGCGACAGAAGCGACCCGGACGGCGACGGTCCCGCCGCCGGCAGTCAGTTCCCGGTCCCGTCGAGGATCTCTGCCAGCCGGCTCTTGCCCAGCTCCTCGATGAGTACCGAGAGTTCGAGTATCTTCTCCTCGCCGAGGTCGTCGACGAGTGCCTCGATCTCGTCGGCCGTGAACGTCCGCGCGAGGCTGGCCATCGTCTCGACGACCTCCGCGGTCCGGTCGGCGACCGCTGCACTCGGCGCGACTGTCAACGGGCGGTTGACGAACTCGCCGTCCTTGTAGTAACAGAACCGGAGCTGGTTCCCGTCGGCTGACTCCGGCGTAACGATTTGTACAACGCCGTATCCGTCCTCCCATTCGTCGACCGTCCGTTCGAGCAGGGTGTTGTATCGCATAGTACAACCGAAAACGCTTGTGTTCATAAGCTTTCTGGATTATGGTACTCATGCTCGTGTCCGTAAGTGATCACGGAGCCTGACCGATCGGTCGTCTCCGCCCCGGGTGTCAACGCTCACGTACGGGCAGCGAGTTCGTCACGGCCGGGGACGCGCTGCCTGGGGAGGATCGCCGAGGCAGTCGTTTCGCAACGATTAAACCTGCCGACGGCCACCAATCACCTGCGGGCCGGTGGGGTAGCTTGGTATCCTTCGGCCTTCGGGTGGCCGTAACCGCAGTTCGAATCTGCGCCGGCCCACTTTTCCGCACTTCGCAACGCCGGCAACAGCGAGACGTCCGTAGTGCGTGAAACGTGACGCCAAGCAGGTTTGAGTGAACACACAAAGATGCTGCGTCGACGTCAAAGGTGGCCCCGACGCCGGCCGCCAGTCGCTCCCCGAAGCGGGAGCGCTCCGCTCAGACGGGGACGAGGAGGTTGACGACGAACTGATCGGAGAACAGGTAGACGGCGAGCGCACTGAGCGCAAGCCCGATCGTCAGGTAGATGAGGCCCCACCGGATGAACTTGCTCGCGAGTTTGTCTTCGCCCGTGTCCGAGACGATGAACCGGCCGGTGTCGTCGTCACCCTGGATGATGAGTCGCTCTTCGTTCGCTCCTGTGGCGTCGCGTCGCTCGGTCGCCGCGCCGTAGACGTACATCTCCTCGTCGACCGGCAGCACCGTCTGTGTGATCCGTCGTTTCAGGATCCGGCCGCTGGTACTCGATGGGCTGTAATCCGGCTGCTTGGGCGAACCGCTGCGCCGGGGCCGGACGTCGTTAGCAGTGCCGGGAATCGAACCGAACGGGAGTTTCGCCTCGAGCCGCGTCGCGAGGTTGTACGGCTCCCACTCGACGCCCGCCGGGACCGCGTCCGCGATGTCCACGCTCGTGTCGATCTGCTTCTGATACTGCGAGGGGATCCGCCGCCCGTTGAACGTCTTTGTGAACGTGTGTTCGTCGGAGATCTGGAAGTCAGCGCCGGCGTTGGCCACGACGAGCACTTTTCCAGTCCCGTCGTCGAGGTAGAACGGTGCGGCGAGGTTCTGACTCGACGTCGTCGACCAGGTGCGTTCCGTTTCGACGTTGCCGTCTTCGTCCCGTTTTTTCTTCTCGACGTACTGCTTGACGGCGTAGCGGTAGTACAGACACGTGCCGTCGGTGAACGGCTGGTCGAACACGACCCCCGCGTCGCGTGCGTGCCCGTTGAGTTCCGTCCGACCGATCGCGATCGATCGGACCCGCTCCGGCACAGTGTCCCTGATCAGTCGCCCGGTCTGAAACCGCCCGACGCCCATCCGCATGACGAGGAACCCGACCACGAAGATGCCCCCGTACGCGAGCACCTCCAGGAGGACGTCCTGCAGTTGCAGCGGGTACGCGACTGCCCGGACTGCGCCGTCGACGAGAGTGGTAAGTATCTGATACGTAGCAGGTAAAGGCATACCCCATGGTCTCCGAAGAAATATTTAAATCTTGTTCCTGGCCCGCAACGGCCGGCGCGGCAGGGAGTGACCGCCGCTGTCCGGTGACCGGTGGCCGTCCCCGCGGGTGGGAACGCGGCGCTGGGCCGCATCTGCAACAGGGAATCTGTGGGAGCCACAGG
>PXSQ01000043.1 GCA_003022725.1 Halobacteriales archaeon SW_7_65_23
CGAGCTTGTAGCGCTCGCCTGCTTCGAGCGTCACCTCCAGCAGACCGAGCCCCCCCGGCCCGCTGGGAGAGACGGAGACATCCTGGACGTGGCCCCCGTTTGCGACGAGTTCCTCTTCGAGGATGTCGTTCCACTCCGCCTCGCTCAGGCCCGTCGCGAGTTGGAGCGTGACCGGATCGTCAGCCCCGTCCAGTTCCACCACGCGAGTGCGCGTGCTGATCGGATCGACGTCCACCGACAGCGTGTCGACCCGGTTCTCCGTCAGCGATCCATCGACTGCGATGACCGTGATGCGGCTACCGTCGACGAGCGTCTGGCCCGTGACCGCCTGTGTGACAGCCTCCCGCTCGAAGTGGTTGTACAGGACGCTATGCTCGTAGACCGTCCGCGGCGCCCCCTGGTAGAGGTTGTACCCCGGCCGGTACTCGATGGCCCCCGTCTCGAACGACAGCGCCGTCCCGTTCCAGAAGTCCCGGGTTTCCCCGGCGTCGTCGACCGCGGTCGCGTTGGTGATATTCACGTTGACCTGCGGATTCTCGGTGCCGACGGTCCGCAACGTTCCACTCGCTGGCCCGGGATTGACAAAGATGGCACGCGAGGGGTACCGGATCCCAAGGTCGACCGATGACGCGCGGGTCGCGGTGCTGCCTGGCATCAGGATGACGTTGCTCCGCAACTCGGTCAGCTGCTGCTGGAGTTGCTGGTTGTGATTGAACTCGATCTCCTCGTTCTGGTCCGGGACGACAAAGGCCTGGTACAGCGAGAGAAAGAGGATGAGAATGCCGAACAGGAGCACGGCCCCGATCTGGATGGCCTGCGCCCGTTCGTCCGTCGGAAACTCCATTGCACGTTGGTTGCAGATTGAATGGTAAAAAACTGTTTGCACCATTCTCGATTCTGTAACTCGGGGACCGCCAGCGTGGTTGCGGGATCCGCCGCATCGAGGCCGGGGCCGGCTGGCCCTACCCCACGACGTGCGTCTCCTCCTGGAGCACCGTCTCCGAGGGGGTGTGCACGACGAACAGCGTGACCTGTCCCCAGCGGGTCGTCGTCCTCCTCGAACCGCTCGGAGAGCACGATCGCGCCCGCCACGCTCACCAGCACCACGATGACCGCCGTGAGCAGGACGATGCCGACGACTTCCGACTGTGCCCGGGAGCGTCCCGCCACACTCCCTGTGGGTTTCGAACCGACGTAAAAATACGTTCCGGCAGAACGGGGCTGCGAGCGCGGTCCGCCCTGCCCCCTCCCTCCTCCCCCCGATCGAGCCCCGTCCCCACCGTCCAGAGCCCGGGAGTGAAACGGCGACGGCCACCGCGGCGGGAGCCGAGCTAGGCCTCGTCTTCCTCTTCGACGACTTCGGGGTCTTTCATCGCGGTCTGGAGGCTGTCGAGGCCGTTGACCCACTCCGCAACCAGGCCAAACTCGAGGTCCTCGGCGAGGCCGATGTCCATCTCCTCGCCGTCGATGATCAGCGTGCCGGCCTGGACGCAGTAGCCCAGCGCCGCGTCGAGGTCGTCCTCCGCTTCGGCGTCGGCAGCGGCGGGGACGTACTCCCGTCTGGATGCCGTCGATCAGCATCGCTTTCTCCTCGTTGTCGAACTCGACCTCCGAGAGGACGATCTCCTGGATCTCGCCGAGCTGGTCGAGGGTCGCCTCCTCGCCGAGATCGCCGTCATCGTACGCTCTGATGATCTTGGCGACCGCAATTGCAGTGTCGTCCTGCAGGTTCAGGAGCAGGCGCGCGGAGTCCTCCTCCTCGGGATCGATCTTCTCCTCGCGTAGCCGGTCGATCCAGTTTTGCCAGCGTTCCTCTGTGTAGAACTCTCCCGGCTCGTTGCTCATACTCATCGGTACACGCCTCGGGGGTTATTACTTTCGACACTCCGGCTCTCGCGTGAGCGTGTGCCACAGCCCCCGCCCGGTGAACCTCGCAGGAATTATATCCGAGAAGGCTGTAACCGCTGGTATGGGAATCGAATCGGACTGTCCGGACTGTGGCGGGACCGAGTTCTACCGGGCTGCAGACACGGAGATCCACCTCGGCGAGAAGGTGAAGTACCGCTGTTCGGAGTGTGACCACGGGGTCGTCCGCATCGACGGCGCAGTCGACACGAGCACAGCCTGACATGGCTGAAATCACGGTCCTCGCCGTCGACGAAGGCCCGGAGCTGCTGGAGCTGACGGAGACGTTTCTGGAACGCGGCTCCGACGACATCACGGTCGAGACGGAGACCGACACCGGAACGGCGATCGACCGGGTGCGCGACGGGGCGATCGACTGCGTCGTCAGCGACTTCCGGATGCCCGGGATGGACGGGATCGAGCTGTTCGAAGAACTGCGCACGCACCGCCCTGAGCTGCCCTTTTTCCTGTTTACCGCCGCCGACAGGGACGTCGAAGCCGCCGCGGCGGAGGCAGGAATTACTGGCTACGTCCAGAAGGGCAGCGGAACCGACCACTACGACGAGCTGACCCAACAGATCCTCGTCGCTGTCGACGGGTAAGGGGCCGAAACGGGGACAGACGGCCCGACAACACGCAGAGCTCACACAAACGAAACCGACGACACTACATGATCGACCACAGTAGTTTGGCAGTCGCAGGCGGAACCGCCCTCCAGGCCGGGCTGGGGCTATCGGGGCGGGGGTTGCTGATCGCTGCCGGGCTGATCGTGATCGGGGTCGCCGCCCTGATCGTCGTCACGGGCTACACGCACCCGCGGTGGACCGGCTTCGCGCCGGGTGAGGAGTGGGAGTCCGATCCGCAGGCAGCCGCGGAGAAGACCGAGCGGTACGCCCTCGTCTACGGCGTCGCCTTCGCCGTCCTCGGCCTGCTGTTCCTCCTCGCGGCCCTGTTGCGGTGAAGGGGAACAGATCAGCTATTCCTCGTTGCCCAGCGCCTGCCAGGACAGCCGCGGTTCCCGTGCCGCACTCACCTGGTCGATGTACCGCGCGGTCGTCCGCTGCGGCGCGGCGTCCAGCGTCTCCTCGTCTTCGGCGGCGACGGCGTCGAACGCCGCCGCGAGCTGGTCCAGCGTCCGCTTGTTTTCGACCTCCGTCGGCTCCGTCATCAGCGCCTCGTCGACGATCTCCGGCCACTTCGTCGTCGGCGGGTGGACCCCGTGGTCCAGCATTCGCTTGGCGACCGCCGCGGCGTCCTGCTCGCCCGCGCTCGCGACGAACTCGTGGTGGAACGGCTCGAACGGGATCTCGTAATCGATCTGTTCGGCCAGGTAGTTCGCGTTCAACACCGCCTTCGCGCTCGCGTCCGTCAGCCCCTCGTCGCCCAGGCGCGCAATGTAGGCCATCGCCTTCACCAGCACGAGCCAGTTGCCGCTGAACCCGTGAACCTTGCCGATCGAGTGCTCGGGGTCGTACAGTTCGTAGGTGCTGTCGCCCTCGCCGGCACCGTCTTGGACCTCCCGCACCTGTGGCGTCGGCAGGAAGGGTGCGAGCTCTTCGACGACGCCGACGGGGCCCGCACCCGGCCCCCCACCGCCGTGGGGCGTTGCGAACGTCTTGTGGACGTTGTAGTGCATGATGTCGAAGCCCATGTCCCCCGGCCGGGCGCGGCCCAGCAGGGCGTTGAGATTCGCGCCGTCGTAGTACAGCAGGCCGCCGGCGTCGTGGACCATCTCGGCGATCGTCTCGATCTTGCGCTCGAACAGCCCCAGCGTGTTCGGGTTCGTCAGCATCAGCGCGGCCGTGTCCTCGCTCAACGCGGCGTCGAGGGCCTCGGGGTCGACGCGGCCGTCCTCACCCGAAGGAAGTTCGACGACGTCGAACCCGGCCAGCGCCGCGCTGGCGAAGTTCGTCCCGTGGGCGCTGTCCGGGACGACGATCTCCGGCCGGTCCTCGCCGTTGGCCTCGTGGTAGGCTTTCGCGATCAGCACGCCAGTGTACTCCCCCGCCGCGCCGGCGGGCGGCTGCAGCGTGACGGCATCCATGCCGCCGATGTCCGCGAGGTACGCCGAGAGGCGGCCCATCACTGCGAGCGTCCCCTGGACGGTGTCGGGATCGCGGTCGGGGTGAACTGACGCCGACGGTAGTGCGGCGAGGTCTTCGGTGAACTTCGGGTTGTACTTCATCGTACACGAGCCGAGGGGGAACGGGCCGCTCTCGACGCCGTAGTTCATCTGGGAGAGCCGCGTGTAGTGGCGGGCGAGCTCCGGTTCGCTCGGCGCCGGCAGCTCCAGGGAGTCCCGCATGAGGTCGTCGGGCAGCGGCGCGTCGACCTCGACCTCGCGGTTGAACTTCTCCGAGAGCAGCGGTTCGTACTGGTCGTCCTCCGCCCAGCGTGCCTGGTCGTAGCTCATGCGACCACCTCCAGCGTGTCGACCAGATCATCCATCGCGTCTGCGTTGGTCTCGGTCACGCAGAGCTGTAGCAGGTGGTCGTCGATCGCGTGGATGGCGTACCCGTCGTCGCGGAGGTCCGCGGCGATCGCCGACGCCGGCTGGTCGGTCCGCGCGACGAACTCCCGGAAGTGGTGGCGATCGTGGACGGGCGCCTGGATGCCCGAAATCGCGTCGCCGCAGCGCGACCCACGCCTGGTTGGTGCAGATGTTGCTCGTCGCCCGCTCGCGGCGGATGTGCTGCTCGCGGGTCTGTAACGTCAGCGTGTACGCACGGCGGCCGCTTTCGTCCTCGCTGGCGCCGACGAGCCGTCCGGGCACCTGCCGGAGGAACGACTCGCGGGTCGCAAACATGCCAAGGCCCATGCCGTAAGCGGCCGGCAGCCCCAGCGTCGCGGCGTCGCCGATCACGATGTCGGCGCCAACCGCGGCTGGTTTCTCGATGATCGACAGCGCGACTGGATCCGAACCCAGGCAGAACAGCGCGTCGTGCTCGTCGGCGAGCACGCCGATCTCGGCGAGGGACTCCTCGATCACGCCGCGGACGGTCGGACTCTCGGCGTAGACGAGCACGACGTCCTCGGCCATCGCGTCTTCGAGCGCGTCGATGTCGGCAGCGCCGTCGTCCATCGGGTAGCTGTCAACGGTCAGGCCGACGCCGTCGGCGTAGTTCTCCAGCACGCCGCGCTTGCCGTCCCGGAGGTGCTCCGGAACGAGGACGTGCGACCCGGACGATTCGCGGACGCGCGCGGCGAGCGTCGCGGTTTCGCCCAGCGCCGTCGCGGCGTCGTACAGCGAGCAGTTGGCGATGTCGAGGCCCGTCAACTCGACCAGCATCGACTGGTACTCGAACAGGGCCTGGAGAAAGCCCTGGGCGATCTCGGGCTGGTACTGGGTGTAGGAGGTGAGAAACTCCTGTCTGTCGGCGAGGTGGTCGACCGCCGACGGGACGTAATGGTCGTAGTGGCCCCGGCCGAGGAACTCCACGAGCTTGTCGTTGCGGTCCAGTAACTCGCGTACCTCCCGGCGGACGGTCCGTTCGTCCCGGGCCGGGATGCCGAACTCCCCGTCGAACCGGACTGACTCGGGGATGTCGAACAGGTCCGCCTCGTCGTCGGCACCGACGGCGTCGAGCATCGCCGCTGTCTCCTCTGGTGAGTGCGGTGCGTACGGACTCCCTGCGTTGTGTCCACCCATCGTGAGGGATCATTAGGAACCACTGTACGGAATGCTTTCGGTTTCTATACAGCCAGACGTGATTCAGTTACGCCATGCCGTCCCAACTCCCGTTGTTCGGACCATGACACAGCCGATGGACTGTCCTAGCACTGTACGGAGTCACGTCTGGCTGTATACGACGGGCTGTTGGACGAGCTAACGCGAAGACAGCCCAGGGTCTCCAGGTGTTCCGGATGCTGCGTGCTGGCTTTCCGACGATCACCGGTCGCTAAGGTGACCTGTCATGGTCGTGAAGCGGGGCGCAACGACCCAAGGAGTTAGCCGCTGGTTGTGAGAGTCACCACAAAGCCTGCTTCGGTAGGGAGACAAATCTTCTCGTCGTAAACGGCCGGCGAGGACCGAACCGATGCATCGATTACCGTGGAACCGGACTCGAGGCCGGAGTCGACGTCGATGAGTGCGACGGTCCCATCGAGCGAAGCAACGACGAGGCGGCCGCCGTACATCGCCGGGTCCGTAACCACTGCACTCTCCATCTGATGGGTCCAGAGGAGAGTGCCGTCCTCAGACGTGTCGAGTGCGTATACACGTGAGTCCAGACTCCCCACATAGAGCCTGTCTGCAGCAACCAGTGGAGTCGAATTGACAGTGCCGCCAAAGTCCTCCCGTTGCCACCTGAGGACGGCCTGTCCCTCACGTGCGCTCGCTGTCGCGTCGATTGCATGAATAACCGCTCCAGCGACGTAGACGACGCCATCGTCGACAACTGGAGACGAATCCTGGAACTGGGTTCCGGTTGAATACCTCCAGATTTCCTCACCGCCGTCCTGTTCTATCGCGACGATGTCGCCACCGTGGGTCGTTACGTACACGCGCTTGGAGTCGACGGCTGGCTGTGCGAACACCGGTGCGTCAAGATGGGCAGTCCACTGGACTGTTCCATCAGTGGTCAGCGAGCGGAGTGCCCCATCGTTCGATCCGACGTAGACGTTTCCGTCCGACACTGTCGGTGTCGAGACGATCGCGCTATCGGTATCGACTGTCCACTGCACCGACCCGTCTGCGGTGTCGAGTGCGTAAATTGTGCCGCCCCCGCTCCCGATGAAAACGGTACCATCGTGGACCGTCGGTGAGGAATCAGACAGCAACCCTGATCGATCGAACTCCCAGACGAGATCACCGTCTTCCGTGTCGACAGCGAAGACTGTCGAACCGAGCCCGGCGAAGAACACGGACTGCTGACCGACCCCTGGTGTCGAGTGTTGCATCCGCCCATCAGTAGTGGTTGACCAAGAGAGCGTTAACGAGCCCTCGTAGAAGCCGCTATACCCATAATCACCGTACCCTTCCGCACCGTATCCGAACCCTGTATTGACGGTGCGACCCGATGTATCTGCAATCAATGTCCCTCCGCTACTGGTTTCGTCTGTATTCATCTCGTTTACCTGCTTCTAACGAGTGAACGTTATATCTATTTACATTTTTGTTACGATTTGTCATTTTTGTTTTCCAGTTATAGTTTTTTGGTTTCTACTTGCCTCTAACTATTATCCTATTGCATCAATAATACATACCATGATAAGTTATGTATGTTAATTTATAATTAACATTAAATGGCCTTCAGTTCTGGAAGAGCTACAAACGAGTGAGGCCAGGGGAAACGCCGGCTCGATGCTGACGGTGTTTTCGCTATGGTGACGTTGTCCTGGACGTTCGCCGCCTCCCGGAGGATCACTTCCCCGCCGCCATCGCCGCGGATGACGGCGCCCGGGAGAACGGTCGGCTCCTGGTCGTCGAATCCACGGATCACGGCATGGGACAGGGAGTCATACTGGTGGCTGTAATTCTTTTACTCACCAGTCTCTGCTATCTGCGGAGACAGATCCGTTTCGCCTGGATTCTCAATTCGAGTTTTCACGTACGTACAGCCACCAGTATCAGTCGGGTCGCCCTCAGGCCGCCGCCTCGGCGAGCGGTTCGATGGCGATTTCCATCCCGACGCCCTCGACCTCCCACTCTCGGCGGTGACCGTCTTCGACGTCGCCAAAGCCCTCCGCCCGGACCTCGCGGGCGATCAGGTCCTCGTGGCGCCCCACGAGGTCGGCGACGCGGTCGTCGTCGATCGAGAGGTCGACCCGGATCTCGGCCTCGATGTCGAGTTCGAGGTCCTTGCGCATCTCCTGGATCCGGCGGATCACCTCTCGGGCGTACCCCTCGCTCTCGATCTCCTCGGTCAGGGAGGTGTCGACGTAGACGACGCCGTGCTCTTCGCCGTCCCTGTCGATGGGTGCGGCGCTGACCTCGGCGGGCGTCTCGGTGACGAACTCGACCATCTCCTCGGTCAGGTCGTCGCCGGCATCGAGGACGTCCTCCAGCGCGTCTTCCAGCGCCGACAGCGTCGGCTCCGGCAGGCGCGCCTCGTTCATCGCCTGCATCACCTCTCCGGCGCGGTCGCCGAAGGTCGGCCCGAGTTTGCTCATGTCGGCTTCGGCGCTGTAACGGAGTTTGCCCCACTCCTCGCCCGGCCCGACGATGCCGATCGCCTCGGCGTTCAGCCGCTCGGCGAGCAGCCGGCGGTGGCGGCGGACCGCCTCGACGGTGCGGTCGTCGTCGGCGGCGACAACGACCTCCGGGACGGGCCAGCGCAGCTTCCGCTCGGCCTGCTGGCGGGCGTTCGAGCCCGCTTCCTCCACCGCTCGGAGAAGGCCGACGTCGGTTTCGAGCGTCTCGTCGAGCCACCGGTCGTCGGCCTCGGGCCAGTCGCACATGTGGACCGTCTCGTAGCCGGCGTCGCCGACCAGCGTCGTGTAGATCTCGTCAGCGACCAGCGGCGCGTACGGCGCCAGCAGGCGGACGATTCCCTCCAGGACGTGCGCCAGCGTGTGGTAGGCCGCCAGCTTCGAGGGGTTGTCCTCCTCGGCCCACATCCGCTCGCGGACGACCTGGACGTAGAACCGCGAGAGATCCTCGACGATGAACTCCCGGAGGAGTTCGAGGGCCTTGTCCTGGCGGAACGCCTCCCAGTGCTCGGTCATCCCGGCGACGACGCTGTTGTAGCGGGCCAGCAGCCACTCGTCGACCGTCTCAAGATCCCCGGCGACGCTCGCGGGGTCGGCCCCGCCGGGCTCGAACCCGTCCAGTTCCATGTACGGCAGCGGGAACCGGAACACGTTCCAGAGGATGTTGAGGTCGCGCGACACCGTGCCGACGCCCTCCCAGGAGAAGCGCATGTCGTCCTCCTGGGGCGTGACCGACAGCAGGAAGCCGCGCATCGGGTCGACGCCGTGCTTCTCGATCACTTCGTGGGGGTCGATCAGGATGTCCTTGGACTTGGACATCGCGCGCCCGTCGGGCATCAGCGCGTGGCCGTGCATCAGCACCCGCTCGTAGGGAATCTGGTCGAGCGCCGTCGTCCCCATGCCGAGCTGCGACCAGAACCAGCCCCGCGTCTGGTCGTGGGCCTCCACGATGAGGTCGGCGGGCCACAGCTCCTCGAAGCGCTCCTCGTTTTCGGGGTAGTCCAGCGTGCCCCACGAGGCGACCGAGGAGTCCAGCCAGACATCGAAGACGTCGGGGACGCGCTCGTAGACGACGGCCTCCTCCGCGGCGTCCGCCGCGTCGGTGCGGTCCTCGGTGATGGTCAGGTCGTCGACGGTGCCCTTGTGCAGGTCGACGCTGTCGGGATCGATCTCCTGGTCGACGCGGTCGGCGAGTTCCTCGCGCGTGCCGATCACGATGGCGTCGTCCATGTCGCCGCTCCACTCGATGGAGTCGCCGTCTTCCGTTTCGGACGGCAGCCAGATCGGGATCGGGATGCCCCAGTAGCGCTGCCGGGAGACGTTCCAGTCCGGCGAGTTCTCGACGAAGTCCGTGAAGCGGCTGTCGCGGGCCTCCTGGGGGTACCACTCGCTATCCTCGATGTTGGCGAGCAGGTCCTCTTTGATGTCCGTCACGGTGATGAACCACTGGTCGGTGACGATCTGGACGATCCCGGTATCGCAGCGCCAGCAGTGGCCGTAGTCGTGATCGAGGTGGCCGCTGGCGAGCATGTCGCCCGCGTCTTCGAGGTCGGCGACGATGTCGTCGTTGGCGTCGCGGACGAACGACCCGGCGTAGGGGCCGGCGCGCTCGTCGAACACGCCGTCGGGCCCGACCGGGCAGAAGATGTCGAGACCCAGCTCCGACCCGCGGGTGAAGTCCTCCTCGCCGTGGCCGGGCGCGGAGTGGACGAGCCCCGTCCCGTCGCCCTCGGTTTCGACGTACTCGGCGGTGTAGACTTCGAACGCGCCGTCGCCGCCGGGGTGGTCGACGCTGTCGGCGAAGGGGTGTTCGTACGACCAGCCGACCATTTCTTCCCCCGACAGTTCCTCGACGACCTCGTAGTCGTCGTAGCGGCCCTCCCGCAGGACGTCCTCGACTTTCGGCTCGGCGACGTACAGCAGTTCTTCCTCCCCGTCGTCCTCGGCGCGGACGCCGACGTACTCACCGTCGCCGTCGACGGCGACGAACGTGTTAGCGGGGATGGTCCAGGGCGTAGTGGTCCAGATGACCAGCGATCCCTCGCGGTCCTGCAGCGGGAATTTGACGTAGACGGAGGGGTCGTGAACGCTCTCGAACTCGACCTCGTTTTTGGCGATGGCGGTTTCACAGCGCGGGCACTGGCTGATTGATCGTTTGCCCTGTTCGACGAGGCCGCGGTCGTGGGCGTTGGCAAAGCCCCACCAGGCAGCCTCCATGTACTCGGGGGTGACCGTCTTGTAGGGGTCGTCCCAGTCCATCCAGACGCCAAAGGAGTTGAAGTCCTCCTGGAGGCCCTCCAGTTGCTCCTCGGCGTATTCGCGGCAGTCCTCGATGAAGTTCTGCTCGCCGTACTCCTCGATGTCCTTCTTGTTCTCGAAGCCGAGGTTCTCCTCGACGCGGGTCTCGATGGGGAGGCCGTGCATGTCGTAGCCCGGCCGGTCGGTAACGTCGTAGCCCTGCATCCGCTTGTACCGGATGTAGGCGTCCTTGAGGGTCTTGTTCCAGGTCGTCCCCATGTGGGCCGACCCCGACGTATACGGCGGGCCGTCGACGAAGAAGTACGTCTCCTCGCCGGCGCGGTGGTCGACCGTCCGCTCGTAGGCGTCGACCTCGTCCCAGTACTCGAAGATGCGGTCCTCGACTGCGTGCGGGTCGTACTGGTCCGGCACCTCGCCGAACTCCCGGTGCCCGGAGTCCTCGCTCATATGCTGTCAATCTGGCGCTGGGATTAAAGAGCAATCGATTGCTAGGTGTGGTTTGTTACTGATACTGGTGGCTGTACGTACGTGAAAACTCGAATTGAGAATCCAGGCGGAACGGGTCTGTCTCCGCAGATAGACAGCCAGACGTGACTCCGTACAGAGCCAGGACAGTCCATCGGCTGTGTCATGGCCCGAACAATGGAATTTGGGACGGCATGGCGTAACTAAATCACGTCTGGCTGTCTAGCAGAGACTGGTGAGTAAAAGAATTACAGCCACCAGTATGAGCCAGGTTCGTCGCAGGTGCTTCTACTGGCTCGCCAGCGCGCGCCACGGTTCTGGGCGAGACTGCATCGAGACACCTTCTCGCCGGCAGACACAAGGCGTGGCCGTTAAGGACCGGACGGAAGTAGACGGCGTATGGCTGCTGAAACACCGTCGGGTGAGAGCCCGGGTGACACGCCGGCCCACCCGCTCGTGATCCTCGGCGGATTCGCCTTCGCCCTCCTGGACGTCGTCCTCATCTACGGGCTGGTCGAGCCGTCGGTCCCGCCGGTGGTGGGTCTGGTTGTGGCCGGCGTGATTGCAATCGCCATCGGCGGCTCCTTTCTCGCCGTCGTCGCCCGCGAGTACGGCGTCTCGGGCTCTCCGTCCCCGACCGAGAAGTCGGCGTTCGTCCGCACGACGGAGGTGATCGTCGCGATCACGGTCGTGTTGCCGCTCGCGGTGTTCGCCGGTAACCTCGGCTGGCTCGTGCTCCGGCTGAGCGCGGCCGTCGGCGGCCCCGACCCGACGATCGACGATGGCGACCCCCTCAGGCGTCGGCTTCTGGACTGGTCCGGCCGCAACCGGGCGTTCGTCCGCGAGAACGGCCGCGGCGACCTCCCGCTGTCACCCTGACTGCGGGCGTCCAGGCTGGGTCGAGTCCCTCCCCGGCGAACTATCGACTGTTTCACAGAAAGATCATTCTGATCAGGCTTAAGGGACGACGGGTCGACGGCCAGGTATGGCAAATCTCCAACTGAACGATTTTCACGACGTAACTAGACCCGAGGCGGTGGCAGTCTCCCCGGACGGCGAGCGGGTGGCGTTCGTCGGCCGCGAGTCCGACCCCGAGGAGGACAAGCGCCCGGCCTCGCTGTTCGTCGCGCCCGCAGACGGATCGCGTGACCCCCACCGACTGACCCGCGTCTCCGGCGCGAGCCAGCCCAAGTGGTCGCCGGACGGCACCCGGCTCGCTTTCGTGGGCACCCGCGAGGAGGACCTCGACCAGCGTGTCGGCCGCGACGAAGACGACGACGAATCCGATGACGACGGCGACGACGCCGAGGCAGACGAGGCGGATGAGGAGGAGAGTGATGGCGACAGCGGCGGCGAGAACGGTGGCAACGACGAGCCCAAACCCCAGGTCTGGTACTTCGACGTCGAACTGGGCGGGGACGCGGTCCAGGTGACCGACCGCGAGGAGGGCGTGAGGGAGTTCGACTGGGGGCCGGACGGCGAACGGATCGTCGTCTCGGCGCGGGACCCGACTGACGACCAGGCCGAGATGCTCGCCGAGCGCCGCGACGACGGCCCCATCGAAATCGAGCGCCTCCAGCACAAGGCCAACGGCACCGGCTGGCTCGACGACGTGACGTCGTACCTGTTCGTCGTCGACGTCGACACCGGCGAGGAGCAGCGCCTCGAGGACGCCTACGGCCAGGGCGCCCGCGAACCCATCTTCGGGCTCCAGCCGGCGTGGGGCGACAGCGGCCGGATCGCCTTCGCGAGTAACCGGACCGATCGGCCCGACGACTCGGGCGTGATGGACCTCTACACGATCGATCCGGACGGCTCGAACCTGCGGAAACTGACCGACTCCGAGCGCCGGACCTACGCCTACGAGTGGAGCCCGGACGGCGAGCGGATCGCGTTTGTGTCCGGCGATCCCGATAACTGGTACCGGCCAGCGGAAATCTGCGTGGCCGACCCCGGCGACAGGGCTGATGACGGTGACAGCGCCGAGGACTGGTCGGTCACGGCGTCGCTGGATCGGACCGTGGCGATGCTCACGGCGCCGAAGTGGCTGGACGAGGAGACGCTGCTCGCGGCGATCGGCGACGAGGGACTCACCCGACTGATCCGGGCACCGGTGGACCGCGACGATCCGGACCGGGTGTTCTCCGCGCAGGGCCGCGACCGGAATGCGCTGGTCGCCCACGCCGCCGGCGGCACTGTCGGGGTCGTCCTCTCCGACCCGGTCGACGGGATCGACGTGTTCGCCCTCGACGTCGACGATCTCGACGCCGCGGAGCCCGAGTCCCTCACCCGCCTCTCGGCGCTCAACGATGAGTTGCTCTCGGGAATCGACGCTCCGCAGTGTCGCCGTGTCAGCTACGAAAACGCCGACGGCGAGGAGATCGAGGCCATCGTTCACCTCCCGCCGGATTTCGACCCGGAAACCGACGATCCGCGGCCCGTCATCGCTTCGATCCACGGCGGCCCGATGTCGTACGACGCGCCCGCGTGGAACTTCCAGTACACCTACTGGACCGACCAGGGGTACGTCGTCTACCGGCCGAACTACCGCGGCTCGACCTCCTACGGCCGCGCGTTCGCCGAGTCGCTGATGGGCACCCGGGGCGACCTCGAAACCGACGACGTCGTCTCCGGACTCGAGGCGCTCGCCGACCGCGGCTGGGCCGACCCCGACCGTAGCCTCGTGACGGGCTTCTCCTATGGGGGGATCACGACCGCGAACGTCGTCACCCGATCCGACGCGTTCACCGCCGCCGCCGCCGAGCACGGCATCTACGACTTCCGGTCGACGTTCGGCACCGACGACAACCATCTCTGGCACGACTGGGAGTTCGGACTGCCGTGGGAGGAACCCGAGCGATACGCCGACATCTCCTCGATCACCGACGTCGACGAAATCGAGACGCCGCTGCTCGTCAATGCCGGCGACCAGGACTGGCGCTGTCCCCCCACACAGGCTGAACAGCTGTACGTCAGCGTCCGCAAACAGGGCGTCCCCGCGAAACTCGTCATCTACCGGAACGAACACCACAACGTCAGCCGCCCCGAGCGGCAGATCCACCGCATCGAGTCGATCACCGAGTGGTTCCGCGAGCACGACCCCGAGCACGAGACAGATGAGGACGGAGACGGGGCGTAGCCGCTCACCGCTAGCTTTTTGCGTGCCTCACCGAAAGGGGGGGATATGGTTACGGTCCGGGCGCCAGCGACGAGTGCGAATCTCGGGAGCGGGTTCGACGTGTTCGGCGTGGCGCTGTCGAAGCCGGCGGACGTGGTAACTGTCGAGAAGGCGGCCGAGACGATGATCGAGGTGCTCGGGGTGGGCAACCAGTACATCCCGGAGGACCCCGAGAAGAACACGGTCGGCGCGGTCGCGGAAGCGCTGGACGCGCCTGCACACATCAAGATCAACAAGGGAGTTCGGCCGGCCTCCGGGCTGGGGTCGTCGGCGGCCAGCGCCGCCGCGGCGGCAGTCGCGCTCGACGAACTGTACGGCCGCGGGCACTCCCGGGAGGAGCTCGTCCCGATCGCCGCCGAGGGGGAGGCGGTCGTCTCCGGCGACGCCCACGAGGACAACGTCGCCCCCGCCCTGCTCGGCGGGTTCACGATCGCCCGGGAGGGCGGGGTCACCTGCGTCGACGCGTCGATCCCGCTGGTTGTCTGCCTGCCGGACATCGTCGTCTCGACGCGAGATGCCCGCGCGGTCGTCCCCGACGGCGCACGGATGGACGAACTCGTCGAAACCGTCGGCCACGCGGCGACGCTGACGACGGGGATGCACCGCAACGATCCGGCGCTCGTCGGCGAGGGGCTGTACGACTCGGTCGTGACGCCGGCCCGAGCGGAGCTGATCGAGGGGTACGAGGCCGTCAGGAAGGCGGCGTTCGACGCCGGCGCCACGGGCGTGACGATCAGCGGGGCCGGGCCGGGCGTGCTGGCGACCTGCCATCCGGGCGCCCGACGGCGGATCGGCGCCGCGATGATCGACGCGTTCGACGCCGCCGGCATCGACGCGCGCGTCTACCAGACCGCGATCGGCAACGGGGCCCGGATCCTGTAAGTAGCCCGACTACTCGCCCCGCGTTCGAGGAGGGTGTACGGGTGAAACTACCGTCAGTTTATTAGGACTGTTGCGCGGATGCTTGGAGTATGCAGTGTGACTCGTGCGGCAGGACTGTCGCAACCGACACCGACACCTGCGGGCAGTGTGGGGCGCCCGTCGGGAACGGGGGGGACGTCTCCAGGAGGGGCAGGCCCGGCAACGCGCCCGGGCGCCCGCCGCTCGTGACAGACGGCGGGCAGGGGTCACCCGACGACGAGGACGATCCACTTGCCGACAGGGGCGGCGGGTCGGACGACGAACCGGACGACGAACCGGACGACGAGTATCTCGACGCCGGCGACATCGTCGACGAGGACGAATCCGGCGACATCGTCGACGAGGACGAACCCGGTGACTCGCCAGCGGGCGGCCAATCCGAGGGACAGCCCGGCGGCCAGCCAGGCGGGCAACCCGAGGGCGAGTCGGACCAGCCGCCGGCTGGGGCAGCCGGCGACCAGCCGCAGGATGGGCAGCCGGACCAGCCCCCTGCAGGACAGCCCACCCAGCAGGGCGGCCAGCCCGACCCGGAGCAGGGCGGCCAGGCGAACCAGCCGTCTGCGGGTGGGCAAGGACAGCCGAACCAGGCAGGCCAGCCCGGACAGCAGGGAGAGGCCAGCCAGGCCGGCCAGCCCGAACAGCAGGGAGAGGCCAGCCAGGCAGGCCAGCCGGGCGGTGCACCCGCAGGCGCGGGCGGCCAGGGAGCACCGACCGGCCAGGCCGGTGCGCCGCTGGGCGGCGAAGGCGGCCAGGGCGAGCAGTATGCCGAGGAGGGGGACCTCGTCAACGAGCTGAAGCGGTACCCGCTGAAGCTCGGGTCGGCGCTGGGCGCAGTCGCGTTCCTGATCCCGTACGGGCTGCTCACCCTGGCGACGTTCTGGGCCTGGGAGCAACCGCCCGGCCAGGACACCTCCGTTGAACCCGGCGGCTGGGAAGTAGTCGATGGATCGGCGTCCTGGAGCGAACTGGACGTCTCCGCAGAACTGTTTTTCTACATCGTCGAGCTCGGCTCTGGTGGGGCCGTCGTGGATCTCTTCCGGCGGTCGGCCGGCGTGGCACCGCCCAGCGAGGTCGACCCCTCCGACTACCCGACTGCGGAGGATCAGCTCGACCCGCTGCTGGACCTGCTCGCGTTCGATGCGATCCCGGACGTCCCACTCCTGATCCTGTTCGTGCTGGCGCCGTACATCCTCTTTATCAGCTCCCGGTATCTCGCACGCCAATACACGCCCGGCGAGAGCTACTTCGAGTACGCGTTCGCTGGCGCGACAGTGACGATCGGGACGACAGTCATCGCGCTGTTGCTGGGCCTGGTGTTCCCGGTGACCAACTTCGCGGGGCGGTTCCTACTTGCTGGCATCCTCATCCCCGGGGCAATCGGCGCGATCGGCGGGCTGAGCATCTGGGCGTTCGACGACCACTCGGCGCTGGTCAGTTCGCTCACGGCCTGGGCCACGATGGTGATCGGGATCGGCGTGGCGTTCCTGCTCGTCCCGATCCCCGATCTTGGGCTGCCGGACAGCGCGAGCCTCAACCTCGCGCTGCTCGACCGGATCGTGCTGGGGCTGGGGGCGTACATCAACGCCGCGCAGTTCAATCCCGGGAGCCACGCCATGGGCCGGCTGTTCTTCCTGCTCGTGATGGTGCTCACGATCGGCGCCGGCTTCGTGCGGGCCTGGCAGGTTCGTGACTCGGTCGCCGACCGGATGGACGGGGCCCGCGCGGGCGCGAGCATCTTCCTGGGCTTTCTGGCGACCATCGCGCTGTTCCTCTGGGCGTTCCCGATGGCGACAGTGCTGGTCGATCTCTCTCTCAGCGGCAGCCAGTTCGGTGGCTGGTTCCTCGGCATCGAGGGCGAGGCGATCGACGGCGCTGCGGGCGCCTCCGTCCCTACGATCGAGAGCGTCACCAGCGTCGAGAGCTACTTCCGGGCTATCTTCGTCGCCGGACTCGTGTTCCCGATGACGTTCGGAGCGATCGGGGGCTACCTCGCGATCTGGTACCGCGATCGCTGATCGGACCGTTCGTGACCTCCTGCTCCGATTTTGCGCGTTCGCTCCTGGCTGTATAGGTCGGACGGTCACCGGACGAAGTACGGCTCGTCGCCGGCGATGAACCGGCCCAGGTCCGAGGTCTGCCGGTAGTCGGACTCCAGAACCGCGGCGAGCCGTTCGGCGAGGTCGTCGGCGTCGGCGGGTTCCCACTCCGCCGGGTCGGCGATCGGGACGACCAGCCAGCCCGCACCCTGTAGTTCCCGCCCGTGGAGTACGTCCACGTCCAGCGGGTCGGGGACGGTCTTGGAGGTGTAGTTCGCCAGGACGTGCTCGGTGGCGCGGGCGCCGACGGGGAGCAGGACGTGGGCCGTGATCGCCCGGAGTTCGGCGTCGAAGTACGCCTCTAGCTCCCGGTAGGCGTCGGCGTCGGGAACTGTCTCGCCGGGGTCGCACGTGTGGAGATACGAGAGGAAGGTGTGGTGGGTGACGAGTTCGTCGTCCGTGACCGCGAGCAGGCCGCCGCGCTCGAGCGCGTCGAAGAACGTCGCTGACCAGGGTTCGTCGGTAAACGGGATCTCCGAGTCGCGGCCGCCGTGGACGCCGGGGTGGTCCCCGATCACGTGAAAGTCGGCGTTGGCGTCGCCGTATCCCGGGACGAACCGCTCACAGGGCGGGCGAATGCCGAAGGGGTTCCGTGCCGTCTCTGAAACGAACTCCACGTCGCTTGCCTCCCCGTTGCACACCGGCGGTCAATAGGCTGACGGTTCGCGTGAATCCTCCCACCACTGTCATATACTGTCCTGGCACTGTACGGAGTCGCGTCTGGCTGTATACTCATACTGTCGGACGTAATTTCGTGGAGTCACGCGTCACGTTCAGCCGTTCAACCGTGCGAATACAGCCTGGAGAGTGTCACGATGTGACACAGAGTTACGTCCGACAGTATCACTATCAGTCCGGGCCCCGCAGCCGTCCAGGCAGCACCTGCCCCCAGACGTGTTTCTCGAGGAGGCGAACCCGCATCGGCTCCTCGACGGTGAGACAGCAGGACAGCCGCGGATACCCGAAGCGGACGGCCGCGGCGTCGTGCCAGTGCGTCGGCTCCGGCGCGGGGTCGACCTCCACTGTACAGGTCGAACACAGCCCCCGGCCGCCGCAGTTGGCGTGTTTCGAGACGGTCCCGTAGACGGGAAAGTCGCGCTCCAGCAGTGCGTCGCGGAGGGTCCGACCGCGCTCGACCTGGATCGTGGTTTCGGTGTCGCCATCAACGACGGTGACTGGGACCGTCTCGCTCACAGTTGGACTCCGTACGGCGGCGCCGGCCAAGAAGGTTATTCACGGCTGCCCCCGGTTAAGGGCCACTGTCGGCAGGTCGGGACTGCAATGAGCGCAAAACGACTGCTGACGATCGCGGTCGCAGCGATGGTACTGATCGGCGGCGTTGCTGCGGTCGGCGCAGCGATGCCGCCCGAGGAAGCGAACGAGAACGCTGACGGGGCCGACGACAACGCTCCGGACGAGACGCCGGGCCAGGGCGCGGATGCCGCGCCGAGTGCCCCCGGGAACAGTGACGAACGCGCGAACGAAGATGAAAGCGCAGATGACGAAGGTAACGACGAGGACAGCGAAGACGAGAACGACGAGGAGTAACACTCATACTGGTGGCTGTAATTCTTTTATTCACCAGTCTCTGCTAGACAGCCAGACGTGACTCCGTCCAGTGCCAGGACAGTCCATCGGCTGTGTCATGGCCCGAACAACGGGAGTTGGAACGGCATAGCGTAACCGAATCACGTCTGGCTGTCTATCTGCGGAGACAGACTCTTTCCGCCTGGATTCTCAATTCGAGTTTTCACGTACGTACAGCCACCAGTATCACCTCGTCGGCGCGACCCGGATCAGGCCGCACGGCTGGGGCCGCTGTTATCTTATTTGATGAATGGGAAGGTAGGTTAATGTAGGGAGCAGTCACCAAGTACATGATAGAAAGATGGGTGCTTTCGTCTGTACCATTGCAGGAGGGAAAGGAGGAGTCGGGCGAATGACCACGGCGATCAACATCGGGACGGTGTTCGAGGAGGGGGGTACGACACAGTGCTCGTGGACGCAGACCTGGGGATGACGAACGTTGGTAGAATGCTGTCGGTCGACGATGGAGACACCTTGCACGACGTGCTGGCCGACGACGCGACGGTCCGGGACGCGCTTTCGGACACCGAGCACGGGTTGAACGTGATCGCTGGGGCCGGTGACCTCGACGCGTACGTGAAGGCCGACCCTGCGAACCTGCGGGGAGTCATCAAGACGTTGAAAGAGAGCTTCGACGTCGTGCTGATCGACACGAGCCCGAAGATCAGCCACGAGATGGCCGTGCCAGTGGGTCTCGCCGACGGTACCCTGCTCGTCTCGACGGCGGACAGGGTGGCGCTGACCGACACCGTGCGGACCGCGGACTTCGCCGACCGCGTCGACGGCGACGTGTTCGGTCTGATGCTGACGCGGGTCACTCACCCGGAACAGATCGAGATCGACCACGAGGAACTGGACGTGCCGCTGCTGGGTGTGGTGCCCGAGGACGCCGAAGCGTTCGGTGAAGAACCGTCTGTCGTGACTGCCGAGGACAGTCCGGCGACGGAGGCGTACCGCGACCTGACCGCAATCCTCATCCGCGGCCTTGAATCCGGCGAGATCCCCGAGGACGTCGACCCGGTCTTCGAGGAGTCGTGGTTCGACGGCGTCGGCGGGGACGACGAGGGCGAGGCCGAATCCGCTGACGACGACGGGGAGGATGAGCCGGAGGACCTCAACATGTTCCGCCCGCGGTTCTGATCGTCACTGGCTTTATCGAGTTTCCCCGAGCTGAGCTCGGTGGTCATTAGCACGCTCGTCCACGACGAGTTCTCGCTATAACCCATAGAGGTACTCCCAATGAGGACATCACCGGTTTTTCATTCCGGTGGACTATACTAGACGAGCCATCGACCGACACTCCAAAATTGTAATGCTAAAATTGAAGTATTACTATATTTTACTCATTACATATGACCGATACTGACGAGGGAACGACCGTCACCGTCACGAGCAAGGGGCAAGCGACGATTCCCAAGGAGTTTCGTGACAAACTCCACATCGACACTCCAGGTCGAGTCCGGTTCGTTGAGAACGAGGACGGAGAGATCGTGGTTCGCCCAGTCAAACGCCCGTCAGAACTTCGCGGCGCACTTGCCCCCGAGGAAGACGAACAGGAGAAGTCGGCCACGGAACTCCTCCGTGAAGAGCGAGAGCAGGACGAGAAGTACTGACTCTCGGAGCAGGAAGAATGACAGTCGTCTTCGATGCCGAGCCCTTGCTCGCCTTTTCGTTCGACGAGCCGGGAGCAGGCGAAGTCGAACGCTGGCTTGACCGCGTGTACGACGGAGACCTCGACGGATACGTCTCCACCATCAATCTTGCTGAATTCCGATACATCGCCGCCCGCAAAACGTCTGTAGATAAGGCTGACGCCCACATTCAGGACCTCCAAAATATGGGTGCCACCGAGTACAACATCGATGCACTCTGGGAAGGTGCATCGAAGTTCAAAGCCGCTTACAGCCTCGCTATCGGTGACGCATACGCTGTCGCGGCCGCCAAGGAACTCGACAACGACGACGAGCGGAATGTGACTCTCCTCGTCGGTGCTGACGATGACTACGATGCACTTGCGGACACAGAAGGGTTCGATCACCTCATTGAACGCTTCCGAAACGAAGCTGCTTGATACGAAGATAGTTTCAGTACCTCACAAAGGTTCAGTACTGATAACCGCGACCGCAAACGAATGCCAGTCTCTCTCGAAGCTCGGTAGGTGAAGAAGTCTGCTTATTGAAGTGTGACCAAACACCAACAACAAGCAGACAGTTCACTCCACGAGGACCAGCTCCTTACCTTTCTCCTCACCGCGCTCACGCAGCAACGACTCACCCTCTGGAAACGATATCCTCTCCCACCTCCGAACCAAATTCGACCTCGATACCGTCTCGGCCGTCGGTAATACGCTCCTCGAAGAGTACACGCTTGATACTGTCGGACGTAATTTCGTGGAGTCACGCGTCACGTTCAGCCGTTCACCCGTGCGAATACAGCCAGGAGAGTGTCACGATGTGACACAGAGTTAACAAGCCACCTGACGACCGGTTCACCCGGTAGAGGTCGTTTGCGGTTGCGGTGCGGTATCAGTACCGAACTTTGTGAGGTACTGAATCTAGAAGATCTTCGCGAAGTCTCTGTTCACCTTCCGTCGCAAGAAGAGCAGAACCGAATCGTCGAGATACTTGACTCACATACCGAGCAGATTCGGACGGAGCGAAACTACCGTGACCGTCTCCAACGCCTCAAACAAGGCCTTATGCAGGACCTCCTCTCGAGCGAGGTCCGCACCCACGACATGGACATCGAGATCCTCGACGAAGTCCGCCAGCACGGTTAGTGCTCGAAGGAGTCAGTCAGAATCTCGAAGATGTCCACGGCCCGGAACTCCTGATACCGCTGCTTGCCGGTCGTCTCCTCCAACACGCCCGACTCCTCCAACTCCAGTAGCGCGTTCCGGGCGGTCTGTCTGGACACGTCCAGCAACTCCTCGACATCCCCAGTCGTCACGTACGGCTGCTGGAACAACCGCATCGCCAGCCGATCCGTCGCGGTCTTCTCGTCGCCGTAGCGTTGCTCGTACTCCCGACGCACGTCCCGCAGTCGCTCCGTCCGCGTGACGGCGTCGGCGGCCTGCTGGCGGATCCCCTCGAGGAAAAAGCGCAGCCATGGTTCCCACGCGCCCTCTTCGCTAACGGCCCGCATCTTGGTGACGTACTCGATCTTGTGCTCGTTGAAGTACGCACTCGGATAGAGGAAGGGCTTCGAGAGATACCCCTGCTTGATTAGCTGGAGCGTGATGAGTACCCGCCCGAGTCTGCCGTTGCCGTCCCCGAACGGATGGATCGTCTCGAACTGGTAATGAACGATCCCGAGGTCGACAATGTCGTGATACGGCCCGCCGCGGTCGATGTACCGCTCCAAGTTCTGCATCAGCGGCCGGACTTTGTTGGGGCCGGGCGGGATGAACCGCGACCTGTGCGGCTCCGGCGGCGGAATGTGGACCGGCCGCGTTCGGAACTCTCCCAGCTTTTCGGCTTCGTCTCTGACACCGTTGAGGAGGTGCTTGTGGAGTTCCTTGAGCAACTCTAGCGTGATCTCCCCGGTTTCGGCCACCCGATCCGCACCCTCGCGGATCGCCCGCTCGTAGTTGATCGCTTCCTTGATGTCTCTGGTCACTGTCGAAGTCCGACCGATGTCCTCCGGCCGAAACATGTCCTCGAACTCGATATCGGCTCCCTCGACCAACACCGACTCGACGGCCTCGCGCCGGATCAGAGAGGTGTAGACGATCGGGCTCACGGTCGTCTCCGTGCTGATCCCGTTGAGCTGTCCGAGCTGGTAAATCGTATCTTGGCGCGTCTGCTGGAACTCCGGCTCCAGTTCGATTTCGGCCTCGGGCGGAAGCTCGTCCGGCAAGTAGTACGGTTGCTGTCCGTAGGGCACGTACGTTCCCGGGGCGGACGCTGGTAACTGGTCGTCTGGCATTTGACTTAGCTCGATGAAAACACGTCTAACTCAAAAATCTTCTCTGAAAGTTGAGTTAGAGCGGAGTGATATCGATAGGCATAATAACTACAACAATATTCAGTCTTTGCTAACTCATACTGGTGGCTGTAATTCTTTTACTCATACTGTCGGACGTAACTCTGTGTCACATCGTGACACTCTCCTGGCTGTATTCGCACGGGTGAACGGCTGAAAGTTCAAGTTTTCACGTACGTACAGCCACCAGTATCAACCATCAATAGAGCCCATAAATTGATACGGTCGGCTTGCAAGGCACAGAAGCTGCGGGTAGCACTGCTACGACGTGCTCCGTGGTTCCGCTTTCGATGAAGCATGGCTCGTGTGCTTTCCTCGGAGAATCTCCGGTTTGAGAACCCGCCACGCGACGCGCGGACGAAGCAACTTCGTGGGGGGCTATTCCATGGAGGCAACGCGGGCGAGGGCGTCACGCAGCTCGCCATCGTTGTGCGCCTTACGAGTGAGCCGAGAGAGGTACCACGCGAACATCCCCGTGCCCGGTGGCGTCGGTCCCGTGGTTTCGGGGAACTGGACGTCAGCGCCGATAGCCATCGTCCAAGCAGTGTCGATGATCGTCTGGACACGGTCAAAGAATGCGAGAGCGAGGTTCGGGCCGCGAACGGACGCGAGTACGTGGTGAAGCACAAGCGCCTCCAACGCCGCGACGGACATTCCCTGCCCGTAAATCGGGTTGAAACTGGCGATGGCATCACCGAGGACGATAAGACCGTCCGGAAACCTATCGAGGTTCTCGTAGTGAACCCGCCGGTTTGACGGAAACGGATAGTACTCAATGTCCTGCCAGACTTGCGGGTGGGTTTCTACGAGTCGTGGACCGGTTTGGCCTCCAGAGGTCTTGTCGCAGACTTGGGTTCTTACGTAGGGATTCGATTATACACAGACAACGAATTGTGGATAAGGAAAATGTTTATAAACTCAGGGTGAATAGTTAGAGTTGCATGTCGCCAAGTGTGCATCTCGACTCAGAGCTCTACGAAGCTCTGGGACGATACGGCAATCGAGACGAATCCTGGAACGATGTCGTCACCCGTGTGCTCGAACACGTTGACGAGGAGGCAGTCCTCGAAGACAGGAACAATCGCGTGACGACATATGAAGGGCAGCCATCAGATGTTGATGAGAGCCCTCTGAGTAAACTGGAGGATGGCACGGTGGTTCGCCACGTGTACCAGCGTGGCGAATACAGTGGCGAGGTTGTGAAAGCGACGATACAAGGAGGTCGAATTAACGTTGAGGGCGATGAGGGGCCGGAAGACCGCGCTATCGAGACGCGAACACCCTCCGGTGCTGCTCGGGAAGCTGACGAACTCGTTCGGGGAGATGACGCCCGTGGTAGCGGCTACAGCGGCTGGGAATGGTGGGAGTATCAGAATGAGGACGGCGAGTGGGTACCGATTGACACCCTCCGAGAATAATCGTCACAAAGACAAACTGACCGACAACACTCAATCCATGACAACGAACAACAATAACGACGCGGAACTGTCGATGCTTCCGGATGACACAATTCTCCGGTTCAAGTATCATCGAACCGAGTACGAGGGCGTTGAGTACCGTGCCCGAGTGAGAGATGGCCGAATCGAGTTCCAAGGGGAAACGTGGAGCCCATCAGGTGCCGCCCGCGAGGTCGATAATCTCATTCGAGGTGGTGACGCAACAACCTGGAACGGATGGGAAAAGTGGGAATGGAACCGGGGCAACGGAACCTGGGAGCCAATAAGTAGTCTCACTGCCGACGACTAAAGAGACCCTCCCTGTGCGTAAAGGAGTGGAAACGTGAGGCTGTTTCTGACATTCTATCGAGGGCCACTAATCGAGGCGACGTTGTCGCTCCGCCCAGAACATGAGTTCGTCACGCATCTCGTCAGGCACGTCTCCAAAGAGACAGCCGAGACGATTGCCAAGATTCTGCCAGCTTAGCTGCCGCTTGAGCGTTCCTTCGTTGTACGGTCCATTTTTCAGTGCGTCGTCCCAACCGTCATGGAATGTGCGCTCGCGGCGTTTGTCAAGTGGCTTGCGCTGGTCCTCGTTGTACATCAAGATAGTCTCGGGCGATGTCATGAGCAAATGTTTCCGTGAACAATAATAGAACCCCGTCCGGAATGCAGAGCATCCAATTCGGAAGGACCGCAGACGAACACTCCCGCTCCAACGGCGACCTCGTCGCCTGAGCATCAGTTCAAGTCGCCACCATACGAGAATGTCGAGGGGAGGAAGGTCCATACTCGACGACAAAGGTTGCCGGGAAACCACATCGACTCCCTCAGCTAAGGGGTAGTGAGATGCATAAAACTCGGCCGCCGTCTTGTCATTCGGCTTGCCGAGGTCATCTCATGGACTCGTCCGGATTTAAACACGCTGGCGAGACGGTCCTGCTCGTCGCTTCGCTCCTGCGCGGACTGTGACTCACGTGATTCAAATCCCGGCTCGAACAATCAAAATTGTCGTCGCTCGCGATGTTGCGAGCGACAGCAATTATGGACTCGCCGGGATTTGAACCCGGGGCCT
>PXSQ01000044.1 GCA_003022725.1 Halobacteriales archaeon SW_7_65_23
TTCTACGCCTCCTTCACCGGACACGATGTCGAAACCACAAACAACTGGCTGAAACAGTTCGCCTGGACGTGGAACGTCTGTCTAAGTTAACGGTGCCTGTGCATTCCACCATAGAGTTAAATGGGTGGAACACCGACAGTGGAGCATGCCCCCCGCTGATGAGTTCGGTCGGGAAGTCACCGGCATCCGGGTCTCGTTGACCGACCGGTGCAACTTCGACTGCGTCTACTGCCACAACGAGGGCCTCGGCGATACGAGGGGTCCGATGGCGGCGCAGGACGACGAGATGTCGGCGGACGACGTGGTGCGGATCCTGGAAGTCGTCTCGGAGTTCGGCGTCGACTCGGTGAAGTTCACCGGCGGCGAGCCGATGCTCCGTGAGGACCTCGAGGAGATCGTCCGCCGGACGCCCGAGGAGATGGAGGTGTCGATGACGACCAACGGGACGTTCCTCCCGGGCCGGGCCACGGACCTCGTGGACGCCGGCCTCGAACGCGTCAACGTCTCACAGGACGCCCTCGACAAGGAGTCGTTCGCGGAACTGACCCAGTCCGGCGCGTACGATCGCGTGCTGGAGGGGGTCGACGCCGCCCTGAACGCCGGCCTCGCGCCGGTGAAGCTCAACATGGTGGTGTTCGAGCCGACCGCCGGCTACGTGCCGGAGATGGTCGAACACGTCGCCGACAACGAGGGGCTACAGCTCCAGCTCATCGAGTACATGCCCGAGATATCGGGCCACCCCGAGTGGGCGATCGACATCGGGCGCGTCCACGACTGGCTGGAAGAGCAGGCCGACCGCATCGAGCAACGCGAGATGCACGGCCGGGCGCGGTACTTCGTCGACGGCGGCATGGTCGAGATCGTCGACCCCGTCGAGAACGCGGAGTTCTGCGCCAACTGCCACCGGGTCAGGGTGACCCACGACGGGAAGTTCAAGGGCTGTCTCAACCGCCACGACGACCACCGGCCGATGGGATCGATGACGAAACCGGAGATCCGCGAGACGTTCCTCGAAACCGTCGAAAACCGGGTGCCCTACTACGGCGAGTACCTGGTCAAGGAGGACGGCGAGTGGGTACCCAACGAGGAGTACCTCGAGAAGGTCGAAGAGGCGGTTGCCGCCGACGACTGAACCACCGAGCAATGCCACCGCACGACACGCAGGACGACCACAGTCGCCACGAGCAGCACGACGAGCAGAATCACGATCACGACAGTGGTCACAGCCACGATCACGACCACAGTCACGACGACAAGTCTAGTCACCCCCACCACGAAGTGGAGACGGTCACGTTCGGCGTGGTGACGGTATCCACGAGTCGGACGCTGGAAGACGACAAGTCGGGCGACGCGCTCGAAGCACTGATCGAGTCGGACGGCCACACAGTCGGCCGGCGCGAACTGGTCGGCGACGACCGCGACGGGATCACGGCGACGGTGGCGGCGCTCGTCGGAGCGGACGGGATCGAGGCGGTCGTCCTGACCGGCGGAACCGGCCTCTCGCCGGAGGACGTCACCGTCGAAGCGGTGCGACCGCTGACCGACCAGGAGATCCCGGGCTTCGGCGAGCTGTTTCGCATGCTCTCCTACGACGACATCGGTCCACGAGCCCTCCTCTCGCGGGCCTTCGCCGGCTCGTGCGATGGCGTCCCCGTCTTCTGTCTCCCCGGCAGCACGCAGGGTGCGACGTTCGGAACCGAGGAACTCATCCTGCCAACGATCGGTCACGTCCTCGGACACACTCAGGAAAGGAACTGCCCAGAACAATGAGCGGAAACACGGACGACACGAAAAACTACAGTACAGAGGCTGACAGCCTGACCCACGTCGACGACTCCGGCGACGCACAGATGGTAGACGTCGGCAGCAAAGACGACGTGCAACGGCAGGCGACGGCCGAAGGAACCATCATCCTCCGCCCCGCGACCGTCGAGGCGATCAGAGACGACGGTATCGACAAAGGTGACGTGCTTTCGACGGCCCGGATCGGCGCGATCCAGGCCGTGAAACATACCTGGGAGACGATCCCGATGTGTCACCAGATCCCCATCACCAACGTCGAGACGTCGTTCGAAGTGAACCAGAGTGCGGTCACAATGGAAGTTACCGTCGAAACTGTCGGTAAGACAGGCTGTGAGATGGAGGCGCTGGAAGGGGTCACGACCGGGCTGAACGTGATCTGGGATATGGTGAAGGCTGCCGAGAAAGACGACGACGGCCAGTACCCAGTTGCACGACTCGAAGACGTCTCTGTGACAGATAAACAAAAACGCCAGGTGTAGTGCTCCCGGTGGGCACACAGACGCTGGGGCTCCCGGTCGGCATACCGACGCTGGTGCTCCCGGTGCCTGGTTCCCTCACGAACTACTTGATCGCTGGCCGGAATAGCACGTCGGCCAGCCGTGTTCTTTCACCAGACCGATTTATACTGTCGGACGTAATTTCGTGGAGTCACGCGTCACGTGCAGCCGTTCAACCGTGCGAATACAGCCAGGAGAGTGTCACGATGTGACACAGAGTTACGTCCGACAGTGTCAAACCAGTACGTTCGAGGGCCGTCGATTGCCTCTCGACAGAGATGAAGACAAGGCATTTTTCACCGTTCGCTGTGGTGTCAGGTGTATGCCTTCCAGACGATCGAAGATGCATCGGGCCGATCTCCCCTGCTATGCGCTGTTCCCGCACCTGATCGGATCCTGTCTGATACGTTCGATCCGGAGCCAGGGTAGACCGATGAACGGCAAAAAGCTAAGAGAGAGCGTCCCGAGAAGGTAGATATGAAGGTGGTGGCAGTCACCGGGACAGGTGACACGACGTCAGTCGCCCAGCGTCTCGTCGAGGGACTCGACCGCGAGGGCTCAGTCGGAACAATCACCCGCTCAGACACCGTAACACAGCCCGGGGATGGCACTGAAGGGGCCTATCACAGCGTCGGCTCGAGCCGACACTACTACCTCGGGGGCGACAGCTGGTGGGCTGCCGGCCCTGAGACCAGATCACTGGGCGACGTCCTCGATGAGCTAGCCCCACGGTACGATTATACTGTCGTGGAGGGCTTCGATGACCCTGCCCTGCCGACAGTAGTCGTCGGCGACGGTGAGGGAACTGACGGATTGTTGCTGAAAAAATTTCCTACGAAGGAAGATTTCGATCCTGAGACCGTCGTCTCGCAGTTGACGGAGGTCGACCCGTACGAAACGCTGGAATCACTCGTGGCACGGGCGAAAGAATCTGCAGACAGCGACAGGGCAGGAGCCATCGCGACGTTCACCGGCCGGGTCAGAGCCAGGGACGACGAGGACGACCCCGCGACGGAGTTCCTCGAGTTCGAACGCTACGACGAAGTCGCCGAACAGAAGATGGCGACGATCCGTGAGGAACTCGAGGAGCGTGATGGCGTGTTCGAAGTGATCCTGCACCACAAAACGGGCGTCGTCGAGGCAGAGGAAGACATCGTGTTCGTGGTCGTCCTCGCCGGCCACCGGCCCGAAGCGTTCGCGACTGTGGAGGATGGGATCAACCGTCTCAAAGCGGAAGTCCCGCTGTTCAAGAAGGAAGTTACCGTCGAAGGCACGTTCTGGGCCCACCAGCACGATCACGAGCACGACCCGAGCAACGAGATGGACCGAGAACGAGATGCCAACGAGGAGAAAAGAAGCCGGGAAGCGACCCCTGATTCGACCCACTGAGATAATTTTCCCTCGAAGGATGTATTTATAAGGCAAGGGAGGGCAACAGTTAACCGAGCAGCGGCCGGTGAGTCGACTATGCCAGAGGAAGCGATGACGCGGTTCCCAGTACCGGATGTCGAATCGCTCCCCGAAGATCTGCAGGAGCGCATCGCCGAGGAGGAAGAGCGGGCGGGGTTCGTCCCGAACGTATTCCTGGCGTACGCTTACCGGCCGCGGCAGTTCCGGGCGTTTTTCGAATACTACGACGCCATCGTCGAGGAGTCGCCGCTGGCGCGCGAGGAGATTGAGATGGTAATCGTCGCGGTCAGTGGAGCCAACGACTGCCTGTACTGTGTCGTAGCCCACGGGGCACTCTGTCGGATCTACGCGGAGGATCCGCACCTGGCCGAGCAACTCGCGACCAACCACCGGACGGCGGATATCAGCGAGGCGCACAGGGCGATGTGCGACGTCGCGGTCAAACTGACGGAGCGTTCCGCCGAGGTCGAGGCAGACGACATCGAACGCCTCCGCGAGCACGGGTTCAGCGAGGGCGAGATCTGGGACATCGCCAGCCTCACGTCGCTGTTCAACCTCTCGAACCGGATGGCACACTTCGCGGACATGCGTCCAAATGAGGAGTTCTACGAGCTAGGTCGCGGCGCTGAGTGAGCGTTGCACTGGTGGCTGTACGTACGTGAAAACTCGAATCGAGAATCCAGGCGGAGAGGGTCTGTATCCGCAGATAGTAGAGACTTGTGAGTAAAAAATTGTGCGTCGTTCCGCGGTAGCGGTGCAGGGCGCGGAACCCCCTCCCTCAAGCGCGAGCCGAGCGAGCGGTAGGGAGGGGAGGAGCGCCCGTCTTCGTTCACTTTCACCGTGTGGCAACCTGTTTTTACCCCTTGGGCCGTCTCTTGATTTACTGCCGCCCTCGCACAAGCCGAGGACGGTAGGAGCCACAAGTAAACTGGCTCCTGTGGCCCGAGGGCGTTGCCCTCGGGTCCTGCACTCGGGAACGACGACCGCGAACGGGTTCGACTCCCGTCCCTCGATTGAGGGGAGAGCGCGAGAACACCGGGAATTAAACCGGCGG
>PXSQ01000045.1 GCA_003022725.1 Halobacteriales archaeon SW_7_65_23
AGCATCGCAGTTGGTTGGGGAGGTGTGTGGCTCACCTGTCTGGGTGGACTGAAAGGGGCCGTTGGGTCGATCCCTCCCGGGCGACGCAAGTAACGCAGGCCGGAGGCCGAGTAACGCAGCGAGCCCCGGATGGTCGAGCGGGCAGGGGCTTTCTGCGTGATTGCGGTTGCGGTAGCGAGTCATCACATTCCTAGCGAGCGGGCAGGGGCTTTCTGCGTGATTGCGGTTGCGGGAGCAGTTCTTCAAACAACAATTCCTAGCGAGCCCACTCAACCATCCGGGCATACGTGTCCTCAGAGGAGAGCGCGTCAGCATCCCCGACGAGAACGAGCGCCTTCTTCGCACGGGTCAGCGCCACATTCATCCGGCGGTAATCCTCGAAAATCGGCCCCTCCAGCGATCCCGTCGCAACGAACGACACCACGATCACCTCTTTGCTCGATCCCTGGAACCGATCGACGGTATCCACCGTAACCCCCTCCCGCACCCGAGTCCCGATCTCCGCCACCTGCGCGCGGTACGGCGCGATGACGCCGATGTCGCCCGGCTCCACACCCGCAGCCAGGTACTCCTCGACGATCCGCGCCACTTCGTCGGCCTCGGTCGGGTTCGTGTTCCCCACCGCGGTGCCGTCCGGGTCGACGAACACGACGCCGTCGCGCAAGCGCTCGGGGAGCGCGTCGCGGGACACCCCGGGAAGATCTTCGATGCGCTGGCCCGCCACCGCGCCGGTCGCCGGCCGGAGCTGGCCGTCGTAGAACTCCTCGGAGGGGAACGCTTGGATGCGCTGGGCCATCCGGTACTGGCGGTCCAGCAGCGTCCCGGCCCCGGGGTACGTCTCGATGAGCCGCTCGAACAGCGACTCCTGGAGGTCGTTCTCGGCCTGGACCACCGGCGGGAGCTGGTTGTGGTCGCCGACGAGCACGAACCGGTCGGCCAGCGCCACCGCCGCGAGCGTCCCGGGCTCGGTCAGCTGACCGGCCTCGTCGACGACGGCGACGTCGAACGCCTGCGTCCGCATCGCCCGCGAGCCACACGAGGCCGTCGTCGCCGCGACGACGGGCGCTTCCTGCAGCCGCCCCGCGCAGGCCGCAGGCTCGCCCGCTCGATCCAGCCGGTACTGCTGCATGTCCTCCCGAACTCCGCTCTCGGTGCCTACCCGGACCATTTCGGTGAACCCCTGCTCCTCCAACGCTTCCAGCGCGTTGTCGACGGCGCGGTTGGTGAACGCCGACACGAGCACCCGGTCGCCGTGCTCGACCAGCGCACGAATGACCGTGGCGAGCGTATACGTCTTGCCGGTCCCGGGCGGGCCGTGGACGAGCGCGAAATCCTCCGCAGCGACGGCCTGCCGGACCGCCTCGTCCTGGGCGTCGTTGTTGTCGACGAACGTCTCCGAAACGTCCCGAAACTCGGGATCGCGTCGCTCAAAGAGCGGGTCCTTCCAGTCGACGGGCTGGGTGAGCAGGGCGTCGTGCAGCGCCGTCAGCAGGCGGTCGGTCGTCAGCTCCGAGGGGTAGATGTCCAGCCGGCGCAGTTCGACGGGCTCGTCTGCGGTGACGACGATTTCGCCGGCGGCCGTCCCGAGTCGCTCGACACGAGCGAGCTCCGCACTGCCACCGACGGGGTCCCCATCACTCGCGAGCACCAGGTCGCCGACGCGGATCTTCGAGACCGCACCCGTCCCCGTCGCCCGGAGCTCCCAGCGACCGCCGTCGAGTTCCCGCCGGCCCGTCGGCTCCAGATCGACCAGAGCCCGGTCGTCATCCGCCCGCTCACCTGGGCTCTGCTCCCAGAGTTTGGCGTACTCGCGGTGGACCTCCGTGCGCTCCTCCTCGATCGCCCGATAGAAGCGGTCGAAGTAGTCCTGCTCCTCCCCTGGGATCGCCGTCCCGACCTGGCCGGCCTTCGACTCCTGATCGAGGCGGCCCGAGACGGCCATGCAGGTGTCCTGCTCGAAGCAGTACTCGCAGGTCGCGTCGGCCTCGTACCCCGTCGGGATCGAGGCGTCGTGTTCCATCGCGGCGAGTTCGTTGCGTGCACGCAGGACGAATTTCAAAAGCCCGCCCGAGATCGAGAAGTCCTTGGCCGGCGAGAGGTCACCGTCCTCCTTGACGCGATCCAGGGCGGCGTTTTTCGTATAGAGGAGCGTCCCGGTGTCCGGCGGCTCGCCCCGGTTTTCACCGAGTACGAGCGCGTAGCAGGCCGCCTGGACCTTGTCGTGGAAGCGGGCGTCGCGTTTGGTGTTCTTGCCGGTCTTGAGTTCGACCGGCGCGTCGCGGCGGACGGCGTCGGCCCGGCCCTTGATCCCGAAGCGCTCGCTGATCAGCAGCTGTTCGGAGCGCCACTCGTCGCGCTCGGTGAGCGTGCCCTGGTTCAGCCAGCCCTCGATCGCCTCGGCGTGCTGGCGGGCCGTCGTCCGCATCCCGTCGGCGTCGGCCCCGAGCAGCCCCAGGTCGAGTCCGGCCTCCTCGACCCGCTGGTCGACTGATTCTTCCAGATCCCGGCCCCGCAGGAGATCGCCGAACACCTGGTGGATGATCGTCCCCTTGACGACCGGTTCGGCGAGGTCAGTCCCCCCGAGCTTGTTCAGGTAGTACATCCGCGGGCACTGCACCCAGGCGCGGACGTCGGTCACGTTGACAAGGAAATCGGGCTCGACGACGACCATCGAGTCACCGGTGGTGCTGTACTGTGTCTCGCCGCGGTACTCCTCTTGCTCCGCGTCATAGACCGCCAGCTCCATCCCCGGCTCCAGGTACTCGCCGGTTTCGGTCCACTTGCCCCACAGCGTCACGTCGGTCGGTTCGCCCCGGCCGCGGTCCGGCCGGACGGTCGCCTCCAGAAGTTCGGACTCGCCGTACTGCGTGTTGACTGTGCGTTCCTCCCCCACTTCAACGACGATACCGCGAACGTTCACGCTACTGGCCACGAGCGCGGGCTGAAAAACGCTGTCGGTCACTCTGGCGCTTGCAGGGATGCAGGTTATGTACCTCGAACAACAAGATGCGGTATGGGAGAACACACGACCGCAGAGGGTGCACCCGAGGTCGAGGAGTCTGAACCAAACCCCGCAGCGCTTTCGCTAGCAAGTGGAGCGGTTGGCACGCTGGTTGGCCTGAAGCGCGGCGGCGTTCCGGGCGCTCTCGCCGGCGGCCTCGTCGGTGGAACGACAGGCTATCTGGTGGGTGCAGCGTCCCGGGAGGCGGCTGGGCCACGTGAGGGCAGTGAGCAGGACGTGAGCCCGATCGAGATCGAAACAGGCGAGGGAGCAGATGATGACTTCGACTCAGAATCCGATGCTGGATTCGATTCAGGGTCCGAGACCGACTTTGACTCCGAGTCCGATAGCGAATTCGACTCGGAGTCCGAGACCAACGAGGACAAATCCGACGACTTCGCCAGCACACAGGGAACGGACAACGACGACGACGAAACCTGATATCCTCCAACGTGACCAGTGTTGGGCCGACCCCTACAACCTGTCCGGATCCTACGGCACTAGCACGACCTTGCCCATCGACTCGCGGCCCTCGATGTACTCGTGCGCGTCGGCGGCGTCGTCGAGATCGAACGAGCGGTCGAACTGCACCTCCAGCTTCCTGTCGGAGAGCAGCTCCGTCAGTTCCGGCACGGCGCCCATGACTTTCATCGGCTTCAACTGTGTCGCCCGCCCGAGGTGGTAGCCGATGATCCGCTGGTTGGCGAACAGGATGTCTGCCGTCGAGGGCGTGCCGGGGCGGCCCGACGCCGCGCCGTAGACCACCATCCTACCGAACTGCTTGAGCGCGTCCAGCGACCGCTCGGTCGTCTCGCCACCGATTCCGTCCAGAACGAGGTCCGCGCCGTAGTCGGTATGCTCTTTGACGACCTCGACGAAATCTTCCTCCTCGTAGTTGATCGGGTGGTCACAGCCAAGCGAGGACGCCAATTCTAGCTTCTCGGGCGTCGAGGCCGTACCGAAAATCTCCGCGCCGGCCTCGCGGGCGATCTGGACCGCCGCCGTCCCGACGCCGCCGGCGGCGGCGTGGATCAGCACCGCCTCGCCTTCCTCGAGGCCGCCCCACTCGTGGAGACAGTTGCGGGCGGTCAGGAACTGCACGGGGAAGCCGGCGGCCTCCTCGAAGCTCAGCCCCTCCGGGACGTCGAACAGGCCCGCTGCATCAGCGATGGCGTACTCGGCGTAGCCGCCTCCGCCGAGCATCGTTACCACCTCGTCGCCGACGCTCCGGCCGACGCCGTCGCCGACGGCGTCGACGACGCCCGCGACCTCCAGCCCCGGAACGTAGGGCGCCTCCGGGCCGCCGTGGTAGTGGCCGCGGCGCTGCATGATGTCCGCGAAGTTGATCCCCGCGGCCTTCACCTCGATGCGCACCTCGCTGTCGCCGGGCTCGGGCACGTCTTTGGCCACCACTGAGAGGGCGTCGCGTCCGCCGTACTCCTCGACCTGAATTGCTTTCATCGTACATAAACCACTCGTGGGTGGTTTATAAAATTGCGGCGTTCGTAATGAATTAGTGATCGTACCTTATTCTGGTGGTATTGTTTTCAACTACACTGCGGTAAATTAACCGGTGGGTAGGACTGTGAACTGATCGGTCGTGCCTTAGTGTCCAACAGATTTAACACATCTCAGACGTAGCATAATATATGTCAAACCAGAGCCGAACCGAGGACACAGAG
>PXSQ01000046.1 GCA_003022725.1 Halobacteriales archaeon SW_7_65_23
GCAGGTTGCAGTCCTGCCAGACGAACCGACTGACGACGAACCGCTTGAAGAGGTTCGCGTCTCGAACGCGAACCTCGACGAGATCGCAGCACGCTACGAAGGAAGCGAGGCCGTGCTGGAGGCGACGAGCAACTACTACACGATCTATGACAGACTCAGCGAGCACCTCGACGTCACTGTCGCGAACCCCCTGGAACTGTCCTGGATCGCTGACTCGAGCCAGAAAACTGACAAAATCGATGCAGAGAAACTCGCAGAGCTCCAACGAGCAGACATCGTGCCAGAAAGCTACGTTCCACCGGAGGAGATTCACTCGCTCCGCGCGCTGACGCGCGAACGCGAGCATCGTATCTGGAAACGATCAACGAACTCACCGAGAAAATGTCGATCAGTAAACGCGGAAACAAGTATCTGCGGACGGCGGTTGTTCAGGGTGCGTGGCGGGCGGTTCACCAGGGCGACGATCAGTACCTGGGTCGGTTCTATCGGCGGTTACGTCACAAGAAGAATAAGCCGGAGAAGGTTGCACGGGTTGCGGCAGGACGCAAGCTGCTGGTATCAGCGAGTCGCGCGAGTCGAGCCGGCGGGGGCTTTCAGCACACGGGTAGTTGGAGTAGCAATCGGTCCGATTCCAAGAGAGCGAGCGCGGGCCTCCCACGAAACTAGCAAACAGATTCAGTGAATAGCCCCAGTAAACAGCACCTACGAGCGACACACCCGCTACTGCGCACACGAAAATCCCGGGACGATACGGCCCTCACTGGCAATCGCTGGAAACGGAAAACGGAAAGGAAAGTGCCCGGCCGCCCTGAATTGGTCCCCGCTGACGCTTCGGCCCTCCAGACGAAGCGTCACCCGATATAAGCAGGTAGAGGAATATAAATGTAATGGCTGGGGTGAGATGTACCGAAATCGCAATCAGATATGTTCCTCTTCGAGCACCCACCCCAGCGCCCGCTTGTAGTAGGTGAACATCTGCCGGACCCCCTCGTGATTCATCTCCTCGGACTCGAGCTGTTCGGCGAGAAACTCGTACTGCTCGCGGATTTCCTCCTCGTCTCGCATGCCTGCCCCTCGGGCTTGTACGCCCCAAAACGTTTCGCACGCCAATACAACTATGGGATTCCCGTACGCAGTAGGCGCTGTTTTCTAAGGTCCCCCACTATGGTAGGAACCGTGTGTCCAACCAGAGAGACACGCTATTGACGCTGGATGCGTTAACGGCGAGTATGAAAGTACGCGGGGAGCGCGAGTGCAGCGACTGCGGGGCGCGCTGGTCGTACTACGAAACGGGCGAGATCACCTGCCCGGACTGTGGCAGCATCCGTAGCGTCGGCGTCGGCGAACGCACCGAACACACGGCCGGTACCGCGACGCTCGACCTCTCGGCCGTCAAGGCACAGGTCGAGACCGAAGACCTCCGGACGCTTGCAGATGAGGCGGCCGGTGCGACGCGGGAGTATCTCCGGTCGGCCGGTTTCGTCCACGCCGGCTCGCTCCAGCCCCTTTCGGACACCTACCTGGCGGCAAGCGAACTCCGGCGGGTCGCCACCACGCTCGGCCGCGTCATGCAGATCGATGACGATGAGGAGCTGTACTTCTACGACCTGCTGCGCGGCGCCGACCAGGGCGAACGCCCCGAACCAGGGGACGTCCCGGAGACGCTCCACCCCGAGCGCGGGCTCGCCGTCGCCGCCAGCGTCGAACGCTACGTCCGTGACGTCCGGCGGGTGTACGAAGAGTGCGAGCGCGCCGTCGACAGCATCCTCGAAGGCGTGACCGCGCGCCGCAAACGGATCGAGGCGCTCGACGGCGACGTCGACCCCGCGGAGGCAGAGTCGCTGGTCCTCACACTCCGGGATCTGAGTGCCTATCTCCGCGACGACGACGAAGCCGCCCTCGCCCGCGCACAGGAACGACTGTAACAGGCCTCCACCCGCTTCGAGAGCGCTGCTTACCGCTCGGCGGCCAGCCGCCCGGCTGCGTACCCGGTCGCGACGGCGACCCCGCTCGACGACTGCTCGGCGACGAAGTCGGCACCGCCGAGGATCCGCCCCGCAGCACACAGGTTCTCGAACTCGGGGTCCCCATCGGCAGCGAGCGGCCGCAGCTCGTCGTCGACGTCCAGCCCGATCCGCGCGAACGGCTGGTCGCCCAAGAACTCCTCGGCGACCCAGTCGGCCCTGTCGGCGGGCTGGGGAACGTGACAGCCAATGGTCGGCTCCTGGATCGCCTCGCTGTCGGCCCGCAGCCCGCCGGCCCCCAGGCCGCCGGTCGCGAGCACGTACTGTTCGGCCTCGACGCGTTCCTCGGTAGCCTCCCCGTCCCCCACAGCTTTCGCATCGGCGACCGACAGCGACGCGATCCGGTCGCCGTTGACGTCGACGTCGACGTCGGTCACCGACACGCCCGTCTCCACGGTGACGCCGGCGTCGTCGAGTTCCGACCGCAGCCGGTCCTGCAGGCGCAGCCCCGGCAGGCTCGGCGGGCCGAGCGGGATCTCGAACACGTCGGCCTGCAGGATCGACTCCAGGTCGCTCCGGACGTCGTCGGCCGCCGACCGGCCAAGCACCGCGGGGAAGCCGATCCGGGGCTCGATGTCCAGATCGTTCCTGATCTTGCCCGCCACCGCGCGCCGCGCCGGCAGGTCGTCGACGAGTTCCTCGTTGTCGTCGAGCACCTCGGCGAACCGCTCGGCAGGGTCCGCGTCGCTGACGTCGATATCCAGTTCGATCGTCGTGTGACCGACGTCGTAGGGAAGCAGGTGGTCAAGCCTCGCGGCGACGAGGGCGGCGTCGACGTCGACGATCCGCTCGAAGCCGACTAGCAGCACCTCGCGGTCGTCGCTGGGGAGGCCCGACGCGGCACTCTCCGGGTAGAGGAACGCCGGCCGCACGTTCCCCGTGGCGGTCGTCACCAGCCCGTTCGCGTCGCTGTCCAGCCCCTCGTAGCCCGAGACCTCAGCGAACAGCGAGAGCGCCCGGCGTACCTCTTCGACCCCGAGGCGGCTGTAGGGGTGCTCCGTTGGCAGGTCCGGCAGCGCCGCGAACGGCTCCTGGAGCGGGTCTTGCACGGGCTCCCCATCACCGTCGGCGGGGGGATACCCCAGCAGATCGATTAGTCCCGGTTCGTGGCTGAAGCGCTGCTCGTCGGACGCCAGCAGCCGGACCGACGCCACGGGCTCCTCCAGCGCCGCCGTCAGCGCGGCCATGTATCCCTCGATGCCGCCGCCCACGACGACTACGTCGTCGGTCATCGGCGCATCCCCCACCCTGCGGTCGGCTGCTCCCCGCGGCCCGATGACGGGCCGTCGTCGAACCCGTCGATGGCGAGGCCGCCGTCATCCTCGTCTGCGACGGCGTCGAGCGGGTACTTCCGGCCCAGCGTCGACGCGTGGAATGCGTAGTTGCGCGCCGCTTGCGCGAGCTGGTCGCCCCACAGCGCGTGGCGCTGGCCTTTCCAGCGCTCCGCCAGCAGGTCGTCGAGCGCGTCCTCGATCACGTCCGGCTCGTACTCGGGGTGGAGTTCAGCGGCGATCCGGTGGGCACAACGACCGCCCTGGCAGGACCCCATCGTCGCTGCGGTGCGGATCCGCACGTCGTTGAGGTCGATCTCGGCCGCCGAGGCGTCGTCGAGCGCATCGCGGATCTCGGCCCGGGTCACTCCCTCGGCGTCGCAGACGACGGGGTTCGGCCCGCCGGTGTCGAGCACCTCCTGGTCCTCGCTGCCGGGCAGGGTGAGTTCGTCAGTCCGGCACTTCCGGGAGATGCCGAACTTCCCGCAGACGTGGTCGGCGACGCGTTCGGCGACGCGGCGGTGCGTGGTGAGCGTCCCGCCGACGACGGTCGTCATCCCCCAGCAGTCGTCGCGGTCGGCGTGGTCGACCAGCGCGTACCGCCGCCCTTCGCCGCCCTCCCCGGGCGGTCCTGACCGGATCCCCCAGAACGTTCGCAGGACGCGTGACTCCGAAAGCTCCGGCACCACCTCCGAGAGGTCGGCCATCAGCCGCTCGGTGTCCTCGCCATCGCCGTCGAGAGTATCCGGATTCGCCACCGGATCGTTCGTCGCGCCGACCACACAGTGCTCCCCGTGGGGGACGACGGTCCGCACCGGGCCGGCGGTCACGCCGTAGCTGACCGGCATCTCCGCCGGCTGGTCGTCGGTGACGATCATCGCTGCGCGCGAGCGGTGTATCGGGAACGAGAAGCCCGCGAGCTCCGCCACCCTGTCGGCCCAGGCACCGGTCGCGTTCACCACGTAATCGGGTTCGAGTCGCTCGGTTTCGCTCGTCGGGCGGGACTGCTCCTCGTCGCCGGTCGCACCCGGCATCCCCGGCACGCCACCCGCCTCGCCGGGGGCGGTCGCGCCCGGTCCTCCGGTCGATCCTGGCAGCTGTTTGCCCCCGTCCGGGACGGTGTCCGGGCTGTCGCCGTCGAATTCGTCGTTCTCCGCGCGGTCGTCGCTATCCGCTTCCGTGTCAGTCACCTCTGGGCGGCCGGTCGGTTCAGGGTCGTGTTCGACGGTCACGGCCTCGACAGCCCCGTCCTCGACGTGGATGTCCGTCACTTCGGTGTGGGTCCGGATGTCGGCGCCGAACTCCATGGCGCTGTGGGCGGTCGCGACCGTCAGGCGGAAGGGGTCGACCGTCGCGTCGGGGACCCGGACTGCGCGTTCGACGTCCTCGCCGAGCGCCGGTTCCGTCTCCCGGACCTCCTCGCCGATGAGTTCCTCGACGGGGATGTCGCAATCCTGGCACGCCTCGAGGAGGGAGTCGAACGCGTCGTCGTCGTCAGCGTCCGTGGACACGAGGAGGCCGTCGGTTTCCTCGATACAGTGGTTGGCAATCTCCGCGAGCGTGCGGTTCTCGGCGTAGCACTGCTTGGCGATAGCCGGGGCGGCGTCGGCGTAGCGGGCGCCGCTGTACAGCAGGCCCTGCATCCGGCCGGTCGCGCCGTCGGTGAGTCTGCCGCGCTCGACTAGCGTTACGTCCAGCCCCCGGATCGCCAGGTCGCGGGCGATCCCGACCCCGGTGACGCCGCCGCCGAGCACCAGCACGTGTGGTGTGTACCCCATTCGATCGGTCGGTGGTCCGGGGGCAGGACACTTATCTGTCTCGTTGTTTGCCCGCTTTCGAGGGACAACTGGGGACTTCGTTCCCATTGATACTGTCGGACGTAACTCTGTGTCACATCGTGACACTCTCCTGGCTGTATTCGCACGGTTGAACGGCTGAACGTGACGTGTGACTCCACGAAATTA
>PXSQ01000047.1 GCA_003022725.1 Halobacteriales archaeon SW_7_65_23
TGATACTGTCGGACGTAACTCTGTGTCACATCGTGACACTCTCCTGGCTGTATTCGCACGGGTGAACGGCTGAACGTGACGCGTGACTCCACGAAATTATGTCCGACAGTATGAGTAAAAGAATTACAGCCACCAGTATCAGTTGGATCCGCCGTCACCCGCTCGCCCCCGAGATCTGCACTCGCGAGCACGCCGGCCGACCCCAGCAGTACCACTGCGAGAATGGCACACGCCAGGAGCCCGGTTCGTGTCGGTCCCGGGCAGAGGGTGGAGTCGGAGGGCATGGGTACAGCGGGTCGGAACGTCAGCCAGCCTCGAAGTGACCTGATCTGATAGACAACCGTACAGATGTGGGAAATAAAACTCTTGTGTCGATAGAAACATTTATAAACCGAGGGTGAGATAGATCTGACAAGATGAGGTGTACCGCCCAATTCGCCGGGCGCACGGTGTCGATTATTGCCCCGTAAGGGGCACAGCTACATCTCCTTCTTCGTGGCACTATTTCCGGCCAGTACCGGCTTTACCTACCGTTCGTACTGACCTGGGGTAGTCTCGCGCGCCGCGAATACGGAATACGACAGGTAGGATCGCTCGCTAGCGACAGGTATGACAAAATACGGATACAACGAACATGACATTCCCGGATCACTACGACCCGGACGACGTCGAACAGTACGCCAAACGACACTGGAACGAGGTAGACGCTTACGAGCACGTAAACGCCGAGAACGCGGACGGCGAGCCGTTCTACTTCGTGGACGGGCCGCCGAACACCAGCGGCGACATGCACTGCGGGACTGCCTGGGGGAAGGTGCTGAAAGACGCATTCCTGCGGTACTACCGGATGCAGGGCCGCAACGTTGTCGCCCGACCGGGCTACGACACCCACGGCCTCCCGGTCGAGCGCCGCCTGGAAGCAGAACTCGGGTTCGAGGGAAAGAGGGACGTCCACGAGTACAGCGTCGAGAACTTCGTCGGCGCCTGCCGCGAGTTCGTTGCGGAGAACCGTCAGGGGATGGACGAGGAGTTCGCCGACCTCGGCGTCTGGATGGACTGGGACGACCCCTACCGGACGATGGACACCGAGTACATGGAGACCGTGTGGACGGCGTTCCATGAACTGTACGACAGTGGGCTGCTTAGCCGCGAGAAGCAGGTCGTCAACACCTGCCCCGACTGCGAGACATCCGTCGCAGAGACTCGCCTTTCCTACGAGACGCGGGACTCGACAGCCGCTTACGTCGGCTTCCCGCTGCGGGAGCGGGATGGCTGGCTGCTCACGTGGACGACGACACCCTGGACAGTCACCGGTAACCAGTTCGTCGCCGTCGATCCCGAGGCGACCTACGTCGCCGTCGATGTCGGCGGGGAGCTGCTCTACGTCGCCGAGGAGTGCGTCGATGGAGTGCTGGAGGCAGTTGCGGAGGACGCCGCGACCGAGGTAGTCGATCGCTTCGCCGGCGCAGACCTCGTGGGCTGGGGCTACGACAACCCGTTGGCGCGGCACCTCCCCGCAGACTCACCGGTTCGGGGCGGCGAGGTGGCAACTGCGGACTACGTCGACCTGGAGAAGACCGGGCTGGTACACTCCGCGCCAGGCTACGGTGCGGAGGACTTCGAACGCGGCCGCGAACTCGGCCTCGACGGGTACGCACCCCTCGATGAGACCGGTACCCTCACCGCCGGCGCCGGCGCGTATGCGGGCCTCGACGTCAAGGAGGCCGTCGACGCTGTGCTGGTCGACCTCGACGACGCCGGTGCGCTGTTTGCGACGGAGTCACACGCACACGAGTACCCGCAGTGCCCCCGCTGCGATGCCGAGGTGCGGTATCGCGCGACCGAGCAGTGGGTCGTGCGGGTCACCGAGTTCAAACAGGACCTGCTCGACGCAGTCGACGGGACGGCCTGGTTCCCGCCGGAAGCGCGGGAGAACCGCTTCAGACCGATGGTCGCGGACGCGCCGGACTGGAACCTCTCGCGCCAGCGCTACTGGGGCACGCCAGTCCCCGTCTGGATCTGTGAGGACTGCGGCGAGGACGTCGTAGTCGAGAACGCGACGGACCTGGCCGAGAACGCGGGCCTCGACGAGGTACCGGATGATCTCCATCGGCCCACAGTGGATGATCTGACCGTCGAGTGCCAGGAGTGCGGCGGGACGGCCCGCCGCGAGGAGGATGTCCTCGACGTCTGGTTCGACTCTGCTGTCGCCTCGTGGGCGTCGGCTCGCGTGCGCCCGCCCGAGACCCCCGAGTACTGGCCGGCAGACCTCGTCGTAGAGGGTCACGATCAGACCCGCGGCTGGTTCCTGATGCAGCTATACCTCGGGGTGGCGTTCGCAGATCGGGCACCATACCAGGAGGTGCTCATGCACGGGTTTGCAGAGCTCGACGGCGAGGCGATGTCGAAGTCGCGGGGCCACGTGCTCCGCCCGCCGACCGTCGTCGAGAAGCACGGCCGCGACCCGCTGCGGGCGCAGTTGCTCTCGCACAACCCCACGAAAGACGTCAGCCTCACGAGCGACATGGAGGGTGTCGCTGACCTCGAAGACGAACTGGACGTGGTCTGGAACGTCTACCGGTTCGCGCTGCTGTACATGGATCTCGACGGCTACGATCCCGTTCCGGAGGTCCAAACGGACCCCGACGATCGCACGGTGCTGGACGATTGGGTACTCTCGCGCCTGCAGGCGACCGTCGCGGAGGTGAACGCGGCGATGGACGACGAGCGTCGGACGGACCGGGCGCTCGGGAGGGTGCTCGACTTCCTCGTCGATGACGTCTCGCGGTACTACGTCAAGACCGTCCGCGACCGCGTCTGGGAGGGCGACGACGGAGCCTACGACGCGCTGGGAACGGTGTTGTGCGAGAGTGCGAAGTTACTCGCCCCCTTCGTCCCCTTCCTCGCCGAGCGGCTGTACGACGCGCTCGATCAGCCGGAGCTGACAGTGCACGCCGCCACGTTCCCGGAAGCGGATCCCGAGCTCCGGGACACCGAGCTGGAGGCGGTCGTCGAGCGCCTCCGCCGCGTCGAGGAGACAGCGGCGACTGCACGGCAGCGGGCTGGCCGCAAGCAACGCTGGCCGGTCGCCGAAGTAGTCGTCGAAACCGACGACGAGCGGCTGCAGGCAGCGGTCCGCCAGCACCGCGACCTGTTCGAACGGCGACTGAACGCCGAAGACGTAGTCGTCACGCGCGCTTACGACCGTCTTGTCGGGACGCCCGATCCACGGATGGATGAGCTGGGGCCTGCCTTCGGCGAACAGGCCCACGACGTCGCTGCGGCCGTCTGCGAGGACAACGTCACCGAGTTCCCCGCGACCGTGACCGTCGACGGCGAGTCGATCACGGTCGAGTCAAAAATGGTCGACATGCGGACGGAAACGCCGGAATCAGTCGAATCCGAGCCCTTCGAGTTCGGTACCGTCTACGTCGATGCGACGCTGACGACCAGCCTGAAGCGGGAAGGCGTCTACCGCGACGTGCTCCGCCGCGCCCAGGAACTCCGTGACGACCTGGACGTTGAGATGGACGAGGAAGTGGTACTCGCAGTGGATACGGACGACACCCTGGTCCGGGAAGCGATGAAGCAGTACCACGAAGAGCTCCTTGCGGAGGTGCGAGCCGAGCGCGTCGTCGACGACACGGAGGACGCTGACGTCACCCACGAATGGTCGGCCGACGGCGCCTCCGTCGAGGTCGGCGCCCGGCGGGCTGGGTAGCCCGACAGCTCCCGACGATCGTCACGTCCCCGCTCGCGTCCCGCCGACGACGTTCCATCTCGCAACGCTTTTGGGACGCGGCGTCGCACGTTTGACATGGAGAGTAATTCGGAACCTTTCTCGGACAAACTGCGGGTCACGGAGGCACTGACCTTCGACGACGTACTGCTGCGACCGAAGCACAGCGACGTCGAACCGGACGAGGCGGACACGAGGACACGCGTATCGAAGTCGGTCGATCTGACCGTTCCCGTCCTCTCGGCGGCGATGGACACCGTCACTGAGAGCGAGATGGCGATTGCGATGGCCCGACACGGCGGCCTCGGCGTGCTCCACCGCCACATGGAGATCGACGGGATGGTTGCGAAGATCGAACGCGTCAAGCGCGCGGACGAACTCATCATCCGCGACGTTGTGACGGCCGCGCCTGACCAGACGGTCCGCGAGGTTGACGAGATGATGGGCCGGGAGGGCGTCTCGGGCGCACCGGTTGTCGACGACGACGGCACCGTCCTGGGGATTATCTCCGGAACCGACATCCGGCCGTACCTGGAGGTGGGCGAGCGCGATCAGGTCCGCGAGGCGATGACCGACGAGGTGATCACCGCCTCCGAGGAGATCACTCCCCGCGAGGCCCTGGAGCTGATGTACGAGCACAAGATCGAACGGGTGCCGATCGTCGACGATCAGAACCGGCTCGTCGGCCTGATGACGATGGCCGGCATCCTCCAGCGCCGCGAG
>PXSQ01000048.1 GCA_003022725.1 Halobacteriales archaeon SW_7_65_23
CGGCGCAGGCCCCGGGCCGTAATCGCCCGTCTCCAGCGTTCTGCTCGTCGATCAGTACAGCAGCGCGTCATCAGATTCGACCATGTACAGCGTCCGGGCGGCGATGTTGACCGCGTGGTCGCCGACCCGCTCCAGATCGCGGATCGTGAGCAGCAGCCGGTGAACGTCTTGCATCATCAGTTCGATCGTCTCGTCGTCGTCGATGTCCTCGCGTTTGATCAGGTCGCGGGCCACCGTCTCGGAGGCCGTTTCGCACATGTCGTCGATGACGTCGTCCCGGTCAGCGATCTCGTAGCAGGCATCGGGGTCCTCCTCGGCGTAGGCGTCCATCGCTCCCTCGATCATCTCGATCACTCCCGTCCCGATCGCCTGGACGTCCACCCCAGGGAACATGTCCTGCTCGGCGTCGAGGGTGTAATCGCCCAGGTTGGTCGCGAGATCAGCAATCCGCTCCAGATCGGTGATGATCTTGAACGACGCGGCGATAAAGCGAAGGTCGCCGGCTACCGGCTGCTGGAGGGCCAGCAGGTCGATGCAGTCCTGTTCGAGTTCGAGATACAGCTCGTTGACCTCGTGATCACCGTCGATCACTTTCCAGGCCAGTTCCTCGTCTTTCTGTTCGAGGGCCTGCAACCCCATCTGCAGCCTGTCGAGGACGATCTCGCTCATGTAGAGGACGTCGCCGCGGAGATTTTCGAGTTGTTCCTGGTACCCGTCTCGTGGCATGGTAGTATGTGCAACAGGACGACCCATGTACCTTGCGCACCACGTGGCAGGTCGTACTGGTGGCTGTACGTACGTGAACACTCGAATTGAGAATCCAGGCCCATTCGGATACTCAAATCGGCAGCTGTGCACTGTCGATTCCGGAGCGGCGCCCGTCGAGAACGGCGAACTGCTCGCCCCGTCGGTGTTCAAGCCACAGGAGAAGCCGTTCAGCCCACCGGAGTTTCCGGCGTTTCTCCGCGGTCACTGTGGGATCGTCGAACGCCCAGCCGGGGAAAACAAGCGTGTTCGCACCCAGCGCGTCCGCGAGAAATGCAGCCCTGTCACCGTCGGTGAACCCACCCGGGTTCGCGACCACGCCGGCCGGTTCAGCCTGCGTCGTCGGGAGCATCCACTGCTGATCGAACGTCGGGACGTGACGCTGTATCGCCGGGATATTATCACCGTGTGCGTGGACCGCCACCGGCGTCCCTTCGCCCATCAGGATGCGGGCCGTGTCGGGACTGCCGTCCAGATCTGTCACCAGACAGTCCACGTCGATGCCTGCCGCCCGGAGTCGATCCGCGGCGATCGACGCCGCCACGACCGTATCGGCCGAACGGACTACGTCGAGCTCGTCCCGCAGCCGCTCGGCACCGCCGGCAACAGCCACCCGCCGCCCACCGAGATCCAGCGAATCAAGTGCCGTCGCCGTGTTGTCCGTACAGAGTGATTGTAACCGGTCGCGGGCGCGCTCGTCAGCGTCTCTGTCGTACCCGAAATCCGCGAGGATACGCTCGTACACCGGTTTCCAGGTCTCGAACGGCAGGCCGCCAATGGCTGGGCGGCTCACGCTCGGGACCCCCTGTTGTAGCCCATTGGGTCACCGCACATCCGCAAGTGCGTCCTCAAGCGCCTCCCGGAGCGTGGGTGCCTTCTGCAGGTCGCCAGCCAGGCGTTCGAGCGACCGGATCGAACCACCCAGAACGACCGTGTCCTCGGCCCCCGACACAAGCAGGTCGCGGTCTGCTGCCAGTGCGTCCAGGCGCCGCCGCTCTGCGACCGGAACCCCGGTGAGACGGTAACACTGGGCGACAGTGGGGGTCGTGGCGTGCTGCCGGTCGTCGATGCTGGCGCCGCGTTTATCCCCGTCGCTCACAGACCGCTTGACGGTCTCGACATGTCGTGTCGCTTCAGGTAGCGTGGTAACGTCGAGTTCCTCGACTGCGACGCCGGTCTCGCCGGCGTCGGACTGGAAGCGCTCACGCGTGAAGGCGTCTCCGACGAGTGCGGCGTCCCGCGTCTCCGCGACATCGTGGGTTCGGATCACGTGTGCGCCTCGCTCGACAGCCATCGACGTCGCGGCCAGGGAGACTGGCAGTGCCTCCTCGGTCTCACGGCCGGCGAGCTCCTGGAGGAAGTTCTTCCGGTTTATCGAGACGAGGATGGGCCGTTCGAGCGCGCGGAACTCCCGGAGGCGGCGAAACGTCTCCCGGTCGTCAGCCAGTGTCTTCGCCTCGCTCCAGCCCCCAAAGGCCGGGTCGACGATCGTCTTCTCGGTCAGGCCGTTGTGCAGCAGTGCATCGTAGATCTCGTCGACATCCTCGATGGCACCCGGCCGCTCCAGATCCGGCGGGCTCGCCATCTTGCTCACCGCGACGTCGTACTCCCGGCAGACGCGGGGCATCTCCGGATCGGCGAACCCACAGATGTCGTTGACCATGTCGAACCCGCGTTTGAGCGCCTCCTCGGCGACCTCGTGGTAGCGGGTTTCGATCGAGAACACTGCGTCCCCGCTGGTACTCTCGATCGCCTCGATCGCGGTATCGAGCCGGTCGAGTTCTTCCTGGGCGGAGAGCACCTCGTAGCGTTTGTTCGCCGACTCCAGGCCGACGTCGACGATGTCGGCCCCCTCGCCGATCAGCTCCTCGTCGACGTAGGCAGCGGCCGCAGCCGCGTCGTCGAACACGGACGGTTTGTAGGGGGACTCCTGACTCACATTTAGGACGCCCATGATCCGCGGCGGCTGGTCGTCGCCGATCGCCAGCCCCGCAGCATCGACTGATTGCATATGGGGCTGTTGGCTTGCGCGCTGTTAACCGTGTTGTTCCCGTCACTGCCCGCCGCTGTTGGCGGCCTGCCGGAGCTGCGGATGGGACTCGATCAGGCCGGTGTAGCGACCCCGAAGCCCACGACTTCATTACGATGGGTGCCGCAGGACCGGGTATGGAGAGTCTGAACCGGATGGCAACCGAGCTGGTCGACGAAGCGATCGATTTCGCGCCGGAGCTTGGCATCGATGTCCACTCGCTGGATGGTGATTCTGCTGTGCTCGACTTCGGGATCGAAGTTCCCGGTGCGATCGAAGCAGGCCTGTTGCTGGCCGAAATCGGGACTGCCGGCCTCGCAACGCTGGAGACGCGCGTCGACCAGGTTGCGGGGACGCCGCGGACGCACGTCGAACTCTCGACGGACCACCCCGCGCTCGCGCTCCTCTGTGCGGCGAAGGGCGGCTGGGAACTGAGCGTGGATGGGTTCGAGGGGCTCGGGAGCGGGCCGGCCCGCGCGCTCGTTGCGGAGGAAGAAGTGTTCCAGCGGATCAGCTACCGCGACGAATTCGACTTCGCCGTGCTCGCAGTCGAGTCCGAGCAACTGCCCGACGAGGGCGTCGCCGCAGACGTCGCGGAGCGGGCCGGCGTCCCGGAGAGCGGTGTGTTCCTCCCCTCATTCTCGACGGCGAGTATCACCGGCAGCGTGGTCGCGGCCACCCGGACGGCCGAACTCGCGGCGTTCCGGTTGCACGAACTCGGGTACGATCCCCTGGACATTCTCACTGCGACTGGATCGGCGCCGGTGGCACCGGTGGCCGAAGACGAGACTGCCGCGATGGCCCGGACGAACGACGCGGTCGCTTACGGCGGTCGGGCGCACCTGGTCGTCGATACACCGTTCGATCGGTTCGACGAGGTTGCGTCGACGGCGGCCGACGAACACGGGCAGCCGTTCATCGACATCTTCGAATCCGCCGACTGGGCGTTCTCGGAGTTGCCGGTCGACCTGTTCGGCCCGGCACAGGTGACGATCGACGTCCGCGGCGGCGAGACCCACTGTTTCGGCTCGGTTTCGGACGAAGTCCTGGCCGAGAGTTTCGGACTCTGATGGTTCGGTTCAAGCCCCTCCCGGAACCGCGACCGCTGGACGAACTGCGGCGTATTCACGGGGCAGTTCCGGCAGACCCCACCGCCACTGACGACTGCTGTTCCTCCCTCCAAGCGGCCGCGTCGCTCCCCAACCGCGAGACAGCCCGGGAGTGGCTCGGCTTTCTGGAGGCGCTCGAACTCGTCGACGATGACGGCGGATACTACCGGCGGGACTGGCCGGCCGACAAGCAGGAACTCGGGAAGCGCTTCGAACAGCGGATTCTGGGTGCGCGAGAGTTGCTTGCAGCCGTGCAAGCGGAGGGGCCTGTGACCCGGGACGAACTGCTCTGGACCCTCGATGACAGCGACACCATGTCGGGGCGATCCGACGACCGGACTCTGGATAGCCTGACGCGGGTCGAACGGCTCCTGGGCTGGAGCGATCAGTTGGGGCTGGTGAGCGAACGTGACGGTCGATACAGCAGGTCATACTGATGGCTGTACGTCCGTGAACACTCGAATTGAGAATCCAGGCGGAACGGGTCTGTCTCCGCAGATAGACAGCCAGACGTGATTCAGGTACGCCATGCCGTCCCAACTCCCGTTGATGGACTGTCCTGGCACTGGACGGACTCACGTCTGGCTGTCTAGCAGAGACTGGTGAGGAAACGAATTACAGCCACCAGTATCAAAAGCGAACGGTCACGGGTGAGAGCCCACCGCTCATACTGTCGGACGTAACTCTGTGTCACATCGTGACACTCTCCTGGCTGTATTCGCACGGTTGAACGGCTGAACGTAACGCGTAACTCCACGAAATTACGTCCGACAGTATCACTCGTCAGGCACGCTGGTGACGGTCCCCACGCCCTTGCTCCGCCCCTCGCGGAACACGAAGCGCTGGCCTTCCTCGACGAGATACGGGTGGAATTTGAAACGGACCGTCGCAGAGCCGCTGTCACCCGGGAGCAGCTGGCCGTCGCTGGGGTAGAACGCGGCTGCTTCGCTCACCGTCTCCAGGTGGACGACCGGCTCGTAGCCATCGTCGATCCGTGTCGGGTGGTTGAGTACCATCACCTCGGCCTCGAACTCCCGGACGGTGTGGGGGTCCGAGTCCCGAGGGACGAGCGCCATCCCACGCCTGATCTCGGGTTCCTCGACGCCTTTGAGCGCGATCCCGACGATCCGTCCTGCCGACGCCTCGTCGACGCGGTGGTAGTGCATCTCGATGCTGCGAACCTCGACTTCGCGGAACTCGCCGTTGTTGAGGGGACCGAGCAACAGCTGGTCGCCAGCTTGGACGCTGCCTGACTTGATCGTCCCCGACGCGACTGCCCCCACGCCCGTGACGTTGTACGTCCTGTCGACGTACATCTGGAACCGTCCAGTGCTGTCGATTTCACCGTTTTTCGGCAGCCGTTCGAACAGTTCGTCCAGGATGTCCAGCCCGTCCTGGGTGACTGCACTCGTCGTCACGACCGGAACGACCGTCTCGCTGATCTCCTCGAGCGCCGCGTCGACCCCGTGTCGGTCGATACTGAGCGGGATCTTGTCGACGTCTCGGAGCAGGCGTTCGACCTCCCGTTGGACCTCCCCGATCCGTTCCTCACCGACGAGATCGGCCTTGGTGATCGCGACGATCGTCGGCAGCTCCGTCGCAAGGAGGATGCCGAGGTGCTCCCGGGCCGTTCGGGTCGGGCCGTCGTCGGCGGCGACCGTCAACAGCCCGTAGTCGAGCTTCTGGCCGACGAGTCCACGGATCGTCGTCCGGAGCCACGGCTCGTGGCCGACCGTATCCACGAACGAGACAAGCCGGTCGGCCTCCTCGACGACCCGTGCACGGTCGCCCTTGCGGTGTGGGTTCTCCATGCGGATCGGGCCGTCCTCGTCGAAACCGTACACGCCGTACGAGAGGTCCGCCGAGAGCCCGCGCTCGATCTCGTGGGGCTGGACGTCCAGGTACCCGCGGGTGCCTCCCTCGCCGTCGTCGGGCTGGCCCGTCACCAGCGACCCCACGAGCGTGGACTTCCCGTGATCGACGTGGCCAGCGGTACCCACGACGATGTGTTCGTCGTCCTCCATCACGGTCCCCTCCATGATCCTCGCGACGCCGACCAGGCCGTCCGTGTCCGCACCCTTTGTTGCACTATCGTCGTCGACACCCCACGTTTCTACCTCCTCGATGTGTGCCCCGGCCTCCTCGGCGAGCAACGAGAGAACGTCCATCGACTCCGAAAACTCGTCCGGCGAGATGCCGGCGATCCCGCCGTCGTCGGTGACGCCGACGACGTAGGTCGCTTCCCCGTCGCCAGACAGCACCCTGTGTCGGAGCTGTGCTGCCAGGCTCTCCAGCCGGCCGTCCGACAGATGAAGGTCTTTCGTGAGCCGTTCTTTGAACTCGACGTTGCCACCCTCGCGTTCCCCCCGTTCGATGGCTCGTTCGAGGATGGCCCGTTCAGGGCTCATATACCCGGATTACAGCCCGTAAAACAAAAGGCTTCCCCGGAATCCGTCCGCTCCCGAGTGGCTGCTGGCCTGGCTCCATGTTCTTAAGGCTGCGGGACAGACAGGATAGTATGAGCATCACCCTGTATCAACTCGACGGGTGTCCCTACTGTGAACGTGTGGCCGACCGGCTCTCGGAACTCGACGTCGAGTACGAGAGCATCTGGGTCGAACCGCTCCATTCCGATCGCGACGAGGTCAAACGGGTGTCGGGCCAGCGCGCCGTGCCGGTACTGATCGACGACAGATACGGCGTCACAATGGCCGAATCCGACCGGATACTCGAGTTCCTGAATACGACGTACCACGGCGGGACCAGCTAACACAGTCGATCTTGACTCATACTGGTGGCTGTACGTACGTGAAAACTCGAATTGAGAATCCAGGTGGAACGGGTCTGTCTCCGCAGAGAGCAGAGACTGGTGAGTAAATAGCGTGTCATAGAATCGTTCAGGACCGAAGTAGCGGTCCACACTGTGTCTGCGTACGTATCATTTGAGGAGGTCAGCGGAACGACTGCTTTCAAACACAAGACTGGAAGCCCTCGGATCGTTGGCGGTCGCTGAG
>PXSQ01000049.1:0-34491 GCA_003022725.1 Halobacteriales archaeon SW_7_65_23
CAACGAGGAGCATACACACCCGCAAGTTACCGCCGGGGAATCGGCGTAGCCGAACCCCCACGGTGGAATCCTCGTGCTTCAGCGCGAGGAGGATGTCAAGTTAATATATGAACTATAGCCGTTTTACGTATCGAGCTACTTGTTCCGCGCATGGACTCAAACTCCTTCACGCGGCGGCGCGTGCTGAGTGCGCTGGGTGCAACTGGAACGCTTGCGCTGGCCGGCTGTACGGGTGACGACGACGGGGGAAACGGCAACGGGAACGGGGATGGAAATGGAAATGGAAATGGGAACGGGAATGGGAACGGCAATGGCAATGGAAACGGGAACGGTAACGGCAACGGCACGACCGATGACGAGAGCGGCAGCATCAGCATCGGGCTGTTGCAGGACTTCTCGGGTGCCCTCCCGCAGTACGGCGCACAGGGGACGACCGGGTTCTACAGCGGGCTGGCGTACAAGGCCGACGACAACCCGCTGGGGAACGAGGCGGTCGACGAGGGCGACTACGAGTACAGCGTCGGTGACATCAACGTCGAAATCCTTGCTCGTGACACGCAGTTCGACCCCTCCCAGGCGCAGGAGCTGGCAGAGCAGCTAGTCGCCCAGGAGGGCGTCGACATCCTGTACGGCGTCGCCAACTCCGGCGGCGCGATCAACATCATCAACCAGGTCGTCGACCAGTCGGGCGTCCCGTACATCCCCGGGCCGGCGGCCTCGGCGGACATCACCGCCGGCTCGGAGACGTGCCGCGAGCGGGTGTTCCGGGCCAACGAGAACACCGCGATGGACGCCCGCAGCGGCGGCGTCTACATCGCCGAGAACACGGACGTCGAACGGATCGCGCTGTTCGGCGCCGACTACAGCTTCGGTCGCGCCGTGGTCGAGGGGTACAAGCAGGTCCTGCAGGACCGCGGCGTCGAGGTCGTCTTCGAGCGGTTCGTCGACCGCGGCTACTCGGAGTGGCCGGGCCTGCTCGAACAGGCCGAGGAGGCGGGCGCCCAGGGGATGGTCGGGGGGTTCACCGCACGGACGCTGATCCCCTTCGCGAGTTCGTTCCTGCAGGGTGAGTACGACCTGCGGCTGTTCGGCGGGTTCGCCTCCCGCGTCACGCTCGCGGCCACAGGGGGCGTGCTCGCGGACACGCTGGGGTCGGACTTCACCAACGAGGGGCTGGCCGACGCGCAGTTCGGGCCGTTCACGACCCGGTACCACTGGAACCAGTACGACAACGAGATCAACAACGCGTTCGTCGAGATGCACCGCGAGACGTACCCCGTCGTGCCGGACCTGTTCACCGGCGGCGCGTTCACCGCCAGCTCGGCGATCATCCAGGCGTTCCGGGACGAGGGCGAGGTCAGCGCCGACGCGATGGTCTCGGGCATGCGCGGCATGACGGTCACGGACACGCCGAAGGGCGAGAACGGTTACGAGTTCCAGGAGTACAACAACCAGGCCCGCTCGGAGATGACGGTCGCCCCGGTCGAGGTGACGCCCGACGACCAGAGTCATTGGCCGGCGGCGATCATGCCCGGCGAACCGATCGAGACGGTCCCGGCCGACGCCGTGACGATCCCCGCCGACCAGATGTCGTGTGACCTCTCGTAGACGCGCTGGACCACGCCAGCCATGCTACGCACCACGGGGCTCACGAAGCGGTTCGGCGGCATCACCGCGACGGACGACGTCGACTTCGAACTCGACGACGAACTGACGTCGCTGATCGGCCCGAACGGGGCCGGCAAGACGACGTTTTTCAACCTCCTCACGGGGGTCCTCCAGCCGACGGAGGGGACCGTCGAGTTCCGGCGCAACGGCGAGTGGACCGACATCACTGACGCCGACCCGCCCGAGACCGCACAGCTGGGCATCCACCGGTCGTTCCAGATCACCAACGTGTTCCCAACTTCGACCGTCCTGGAGAACGTGCGCATCGCCGCCCAGGCTCACAGCGACGACTCGCTGCAGTTCTGGCGCAACGTCAACGCCTTCGAGGAGCACTTCGAGGAGGCACACGCGATTCTCGACCGCGTGGGGCTCGACGGGAAGGCCGACGTCCCCGCGGAGAACCTGAGCCACGGCGAGAAGCGCCAGCTCGAGGTCGGCATCGCGCTGGCAGGCGACCCGGACGTGCTGTTGCTCGACGAGCCAAACGCCGGCGTCTCCTCGGAGGATGTCGACGACATCAAGGCGCTGATCGAGGACGTTGCCAGCGACCACGCCGTGCTGCTCGTCGAGCACAATGTGGACATCGTGATGGACGTCTCAGACCGGATCGTCGTCCTCAACCAGGGCGCGGTCCCGAGGGGGAAACAGCATGACCACCACCGGAGACACGCCATGAGCTTTCTCGAACTCGAGGACGTCCAGACGTACTACGGACAGAGCCACGTCCTCCAGGGCGTCGACCTGGAGGTCGACGAGGGCGAGGTCGTCGCCCTGCTCGGGCGCAACGGCGTCGGCAAGACGACGACGATCAGGTCGATCCTGCAGCTGACGCCGCCGCGGTCGGGCGACGTCCGGTTCCGCGGCGAGTCGCTGGTCGGCAAGGACACCCACGAGGTCGCCGGGGCGGGGATCGGCTGGATCCCGGAGGGCCGGCGGATGTTCGCCCGGCTCTCCGTCGAGGAGAACCTCCGGGCCGCGGTGCCAGACGCCACCGCCGTCGACGAGGCGCTCGGGACGGCCTACGACACGTTCCCGATCCTCCAGGAGCGGCGGGGCCAGCGCGCGGGGACGCTCTCGGGCGGGCAACAGCAGATGCTCGCCATCGCCCGGGGGCTGATCGGCGACAACGACCTCCTGCTGATCGACGAGCCCAGCGAGGGGCTGGCGCCACAGATCGTCTCCGACGTCGGTCGGGCGCTGCTGTCGGCCTCGGAGGAGGTGTCGATCCTGCTGGTCGAACAGAAACTCAGCCTCGCGCTGGACCTCGCCAACCGGTTCTACGTGATGGACCACGGCACGATCATCGACTCGGGCGAGACGGCCGACGTCACGGCCGAGGACGAACGGCTCAGGAGGCATCTGTCGGCATGATCGAGCACCTGCTGATCCTCGGCGACCTGCTGGACCTGTTTACCTCGCCCAGCCGGCTGATCGCGGTGCTGATCGAGGGGCTGGCGAAAGCGAGCCTCTACGTGATGATCGCCAGCGGCCTGACGCTGATCTTCGGGCTGATGGACGTGATCAACTTCGCCCACGGTGCCTTTACGATGTACGGCGCCTACATGGCCGGCGGGCTGATCCTGGCGGTTGGCGCCGCCGAGATGGGACTCGCGATGGTGGTCGTCGTCTTTTTGCTGGTAATGCTGACCATCTTCCTGGTGCTGGCCCTGATCGGGACCGTCATGGAGGTGAGCCTGGTCCGGCGCCTCTACGAGTACCCGCCGATTTTCCAGATCCTGCTCACCTTCGGCATCGCGATCACGCTCGAGGAGTTCATGCGGATGTTCGTGGAGTTCCAGGGGATTAACAACGGCCAGTACCGCTTTGGCTGGGAGACGCCCCGCCTGGAGACGGTGCCGACGGCGCTGCGCGGCGCGACGGACATCGGGCTCATCCGGTTCGAAAACATCCACGTCCTCGAGATACTGCTCGGCGTCGTCACCGTCGTCGCCATCTGGACGTTTCTCAACCGGACGCGGTACGGGCTGTTCGTCCGCGCCGGCGTCGAGGACGAGGAGATGGCTGCGGCGCTTGGCATCAACGTCAAGCAGACGTTCACCGTCGTGTTCGCCATCGGCTCGGGCATCGCCGGCGCGGCGGGCGTGATCCTGATGTGGGACCCGCTCTGGAGCGTGAGCGTCCCGCTGGCGCTGGCGGTGTTGCTGCCGGCCTTTGTCATCGTGATCGTCGGCGGCCTCGGCTCGTTCAAGGGGACGGTCGTCGCCTCCCTGCTCGTGGGGATGATCGACGCCTTCGGCACCTGGGCGTTCCAGACCGGCGCGATCACGTTCACCGGCATCGACGACCTGATGATCTTCGGCATCCTCGTGGTGATGCTGATCCTCCAGCCGCGCGGCCTGTTCGGCGTCGAAGGGCAGGGTGATCACGGATGAGCACCGACACTGCCGCGCCGGAGGCGGCGGACGAGGGCAGTGCGCTCGCGCCGTGGGTCGGCGGGTACCTGCGGGATCACGCGATCCACATCGCCGTGGTGGCGTTTTTCATCGTCTACCCGTTCCTGTACGACGTGCTCGTCGGGCAGTTCGGCCTGCCCGCCGAGATGCTGCTGCCGCGGCTGCAGACGATGCTCGTCGTGCTCTGGCTGGGGCTGTTCGCGATGTCCTTTGACTTCATCAGCGGCTACACCGGCTATCTATCCTTCGGCCACGCCGCCTTCTTCGGCATCGGCGCCTACACCGTCGTGCTCGGCGCCAACGGCCAGTTGCCGCTGCTTCCTGGCGGGCTGTCGTTCATGACGCTGATGCTGGTCAGCGCGCTGCTGGCCGTCGTCGTCGCGCTCCTGATCGGCCTCGTTTCGTTCCGGCTCTCGGGCGTCTACTTCGCGATGATCACGCTGGGCTTCGCAGAGATCATGTACGTCGCCTCGCGGAACTGGGACTGGCTGACGCCCGGGCAGTCCGACCCCAGCGACGGGATCAACACGCCGGCCGACTTCAACCCCGAACTCGGCGTGCCGTTCGTCGATCCACTGCAGGTGGAGACGGGCGTGTTCGGCGACGACGCGATCCTGGGCATCAACTTCGGGGATCTGCTGGTGTACAACGAGAACCTGGGAGCGATCGTCGCCTCCTACTTCGCCATCGGTGCGGTCGTGCTGGTCTGTTACCTGGCGATGCAGCGGATCATCCACTCGCCGTTCGGGCGCGTGATGATCGCCATCAGGGAAAACGAGGAGCGCGCGAAGGCGATCGGCTACGACACGTTCAAGTTCAAGCTCGGCGCGTTCATGATCAGCGCCTTCTTCGGCGCCGTCGCCGGCGCACTGCTGGTCGCCTACCGCGGCAGCGTCAACCCCGACGCGGCGTTTTTCTTCCTGGTGACCGGGTTCGCCCTGGTCGCCGCGATCATCGGCGGCCTGGGCACGCTCGCCGGCCCCTTCTTCGGGTACATCTTCCTCGAGGGGATCGAGGAGTTCCTCGCCCGCGGCGGCAGCGGCGGCGGCCTCCAGCCGTTCCTGGAGGAGTTCCTCCCGGGCGGCATCCTGGAGATGACGATCGGCGGCGACCTGACGATCAGCGGCGCGCTCGACGCGTTCATGACCGGCCACGGCGAGTTCTACGCCGGCATCATCTTCGTCATCTTCGTGCTGTACGTGCCGATCGGCATCCTCGGCACCCTCCGGCTCAGGCTGGGCGCCGACTCTGTCGCGACGTACGTCTCGCGGCGGCTCGGCGGCTCCACCGGAACCGGCGGCAGCGGGGGTGGCGGCAAATCTGCGGCTGCCGAGAGCACGACCGCAGCCGAGAGCGTCACCGCCGAAGGCGGCGAGGAGGACGCCCCGCGCGAGGGTGGCGGGCCCGCGGAAGGCGGGGAGTGAGGGCGACGACGCTCGTTTTTTGAGTTTCTCCAGTCCGAACGGCGTTCTGTGGCTACTCTGTCCGAAAGGACAGATCCAGCGACGGCGCCGAGTGCGTCAACGAGCCCATCGAAATGACGTCGACGCCGGTCGTGGCGTATACGGGGACGTCCTCGACGGTGATCCCGCCGCTGGCTTCCGCGAGCACGTCCGCCGGCAGCGAGTCGACGGCCCGCTCGACGTCGGCGGGGGCCATGTTGTCCAGCAGGACGACGTCGGCGNNNCCCCGGCGGCGCGGGCGGCGTCCGCTGGCTCCTCGACTTCGGCCTCGATCTTCGTCGTGAACGAGGCGCGCTCGCGGAACTGCTGGATGGCGGTTTCGAGGCCCAGCTCGGCGACGTGGTTGTCCTTGACCATCACCGTGTGGCTCAGATCCAGGCGGTGGGTGTCGCCGCCGCCGGCGACAACGGCGCGTTTCTCGACTCCCCGGAGGCCCGGCGTGGTCTTGCGGGTGCCCGCGATGCGGACGTCGTCGCTCACCTCGCGGGCGGCGTCGACCGCCCGACGCGTCCGGGTGGCGATCCCCGACGCGTGGCCCGCAATGTTGACCGCGACGCGCTCGCCCCGGAGGACGTCCTGTGCGGCACCCTCGACCCGGAGGATGGTGTCGCCCGCTTCGATCCGGTCGCCGTTCTCGACGATCGGTTCGGCGTCGGGGCCGAGATAGTCGAAAACGGCAACGGCGGCGTCGAGGCCGGCGGCGACGCCGGACTCTTTGACGACGAGGCGGCCGGTCGTCTCGCCCGGGACGTCGTTCGTGACGTCGTGGTGGCCCAGGTCCTCGCGCAGCCAGCGCTCGACCTGGCGGTCGGTGACCGGCATCGTCACGGGGATTCGGCGGGCACCTGTTCGTCCGCCGCCGCTGCATCCGCGTCGGCGAGGTAGTGACAGCCCACCGACTCGTCGTTTTCGGCGGCGGCGCGGGCGATCAGCAGCGCGACGACCGACGCCGACCGGAGTTCGTACAGCGACCGGGAGGTGCGCGTCCGGACGTAGGCGTCGACCTCGCCCTTGAGCCGCCGGAGTACTCCCTGCGCCCGACGGAGACCCTCGGAGGTGCGCTCGATGCCGACCTGCTGGTCCATCACCCGCCGGAGGCGGCGGAACTTCTCGCGGGCGAAGTTCGCCGGCAGGTCTGGATCGCGTTCGAGCAGCTCCGGCGGTTCGATCCGCTCGACGGGGTGGCCGACGGCGTCCTCGCCGGCGCGCAAGCCCCAGACGAGTCCCTCCAGGAGGGAGGTACTCGCCAGGCGGTTCGCGCCGTGGACGCCGGTCCGGGAGCACTCGCCGACGGCGTACAGGCGATCGAGGGAACTGCGGCCGCGGTCGTCGACCGCCACCCCGCCACAGAGGAAGTGCTGTGCGGGTGCGACGGGGATGCCCGACTCCCAGTCGACGCCGTGGCCCTCACACTTCGCGGCCAGGCCTGGGAACTGCTCGGCGAAGTCGAAGCCGGAGACGTCAAGCCGTACCTCGCCCGACGCATCGCGCTCGCTCCTGACCGCCCGCGCGACGACGTCGCGGGGACCGAGTTCCGCGTCGGGGTGGTACTCGGGCATGAAACGCTCGCCATCCCCGTTCCGGAGGACGCCGCCCTCGCCGCGGACGGCCTCGCTGACGAGGAACGTCCCCTCGTCGGTGTGGCACGCTGTCGGGTGGAACTGCACGAACTCCATGTCCGCGACGTCGGCGCCGGCCAGCGCGGCCATGGCGATGCCGTCGCCGGTCGCGTCGTCGGGGTTCGTCGAGCGCGGGTACAGCGCGCCGACGCCGCCCGTCGCGAGGATCGTTGCTCCCGCAAATGTCGGCGCCCAGTCGCCGTCGCGTTCGAGAATAGCGCCGTACACCTTCCCTTCGTGGCGGACCAACTCGAGCGCGGCGGTGTCTTCTCGGATCGTGATGTCGGTTTCGTCGGCGACGTAGTTGAGAAACGGGACGTGGATATGCTTGCCCGTCTGGGCGTCGACGTGGAGGATTCGGGGCTCGTCGTGGGCGGCCTCCCGGCCGAAATCGTAGCCGTCGCCGTTCGTGTCGAACTCGATGCCGACCGCGTCGATCAGTACGTCGCGGACGGCGTCGGTAGCGTTCTCGACGAGCACCTCGACGGCGTCGGGGTCGGCGGTGCCAGCGGAGGCGTCGCGGATGTCGGCGGCGAACTGCTCGGGGTCGTCCCGCGTCACGGCGATGCCGCCCTGCGCCCACCAGGTCGAGGCTTCCTCGGGCCGTTCGGCTTTCGTCGCGAGCGTGACGTCAGCGCCGGCGCGGTCGGCGGCGAACGCGGCCGCGAGGCCGGCGATGCCCGCGCCGACGACCAGGACGCCCGTTTTGGTCTCCTGCATGGTTAGATCTCCAGCATGCGGTCGAGCGCGACCTGCGCGAGTTCCTTCTCCTCCGGCGGGACCTCGATGACGTTGCGCTCGCGGCCCGCGACGAGCTCTTGGAGTACCCACACCAGGTAGTTCGGGTCGATCTGGCGCATCGCGTTGCAGTCCATGCAGGCGTCGCCGCACAGCGGCAGGACGGTCACCTCGGGATGCCACCGCGAGAGGTGGTTGGTGAGGTGGATCTCCGTCCCGATGGCCCACGTCTCGCCGGGGTCGGCGTTCGCCGCGGTCTCGCAGATGGTCGACGTGGAGCCGACGACGTCGGCGGCCTCGACGACCTCGCGGCGGCACTCGGGGTGGACCACGACGTTCGCGTCGGGGTGGTCCGCCCGGACCTGCTCGATGTGCTCGACGCGGAAGCGCTCGTGGACCTGGCAGTACCCCTCCCAGAGGATGATGTCGGCCTCGGCGGCCGATTCGGCGTCGCTCTCGGGGTCCCAGGGGTCCCACTCGGCGGTCGAGTCTTCCATGCCGAGCTGGAAAGCGGTGTTCTCGCCGAGGTGCTTGTCCGGCAGAAAGAGGACTTTGTCGCCGCGTTCGAACGCCCACTCGAAGGCGTCGGCGGCGTTCGAGGAGGTGCAGACGAGCCCGCCCTGCTCGGCGCAAAAGGCCTTCAGGTCGGCGTAGGAGTTCATGTACGTGATCGGGACGATGTCGTCGTCGGTCACCGACGTCAGTTCGGCCCAGGCTGCGTCGACCTGTAACGCCTCGGCCATCCCCGCCATCGGGCAGGAGGCCTCCATGCTCGGCAGGATCACCGTCTGATCGTCGTCTGTGATGATGTCCGCCGACTCGGCCATGAACGTCACGCCGCCGAAGATGACGTAGTCGGCGTCGGCCTCGGCGGCCTCGGTACTCAGCTGGTAGGAGTCGCCGACGAAGTCGGCGTGCTCGACGATCTCCCGGCGCTGGTAGTTGTGCCCCAGGATGACGACATCGTCACCGAGTTCGTCGAGGGCGACCTCGATGCGCTCGGTGCGCTCCTCCTCGGTCAGGTCGCGGTAGGCCGGGGGCAACTGCTCCAGGTTGTCGTACTTGAACAGGCTCAGATCGGTCTCGAATGCGGCGGTTTCCATCTCGGGCACGTGTGATCACTCTATGTGTTTCAGTCTATTGAACCACTCTTTGAAAAGATTTTGTTTTCAATAACCGCCAGCGATGGCAACAGTATCTCCTATTGTCCGGATCGGAAGTAAAAATACTTTCCGACGCCCGCATCGCAGGCGAGATAATTCTCTATCGGCTGCATCGGAGGCAATTTGCCCTCAATACTGGACCGTTTCGAACGGGCGGGCTCCGCGGCCGCTCGCGACCAGTGGTCAGAGGGCTGGAGACGGTGTCGGCCGTCGAGCAGTGGCTTCCATCTTCCGCCTGCCGGTCACTCCTCGCGGCCGTCGTAGACGAGTTCGCCGCCCACGACGGTCAGCTCCACGTCAATTCCCGCGATGTCGTCGCTCTCCCAGGGCGATTCTGCGAGCACGGTGAAGTCGGCGCACTTGCCGACCTCGATGGTGCCCATGCGGTCCTCGTCGTAGCCGGCGTAGGCGGCGCCGGCGGTGTAAGCCCTGATCGCGTCGGTCACCGACAGCGCCTGCTCGGGCGACGGTGCGTTCACGACCTGGTCGATGCCGAAGAGGGGGTCCAGTGGCATGCAGTCGCTACCGAACGCGAGCGTCGCGCCGGCCTCGCGGAGCGCGTCGAAGCGGTTCGAGTCGAGTCGGCGCTCGTCGCCGAGGCGCTTCGCATACAGCCCGTCCTCGCGGGCCCATTTCAGGAAGTTCGGCTGGGCGGAGACGACGACGTCCGCCGCCGCGAGCTGGTCGATCAGCTCGTCGGTCAGCACCTCCGCGTGCTCGATCCGGTGGCGCTCGCCGTCGGTGCCTTCGAGGGCATCCAGCGTCGTGGCGATGGCTTCGTCGCCGATGGCGTGGGCGGTCAGCTGGAGGCCAGCGTCGTCGGCGCGATCAACGAGCTCCCGGAGCGTGTCGGGGTCGACAACCCAGTCGCCGCGCTCGTCCGGCGGGGCGTCGCCCTCGCCGGCGTCGGCGTACGGTTCCGAGAGGCGGGCGGTGCGGCCGCCGATGCTGCCGTCGGTGAACGTCTTGATGGCGCCGGTACGGACGCGGTCGCTGCCGTGGTTCGTCCGGAGGCCCGTCTCGATGACGGCGTCGAGGTGGTCCGACCAGTAGTTGAGGCGGACCCGAAAGGTGAGTTCGTCCTCGGCGTCGAGGTCGCGGTAGACGCGGGGGGCGTGGGACTGCCGGACCATGTCGTGGACGGCGGTGACGCCGCGGCGGTTGGCGTACGCCTGTGCCGCCTGGAGGTACTCGCGGGTGGTTTCGACGTCGGGGCTAATGTACTCGCGGACAACGCCGACGGCGTCCTCGACGAGCACGCCTGTTGGCTCGCCGCCGGCGGTGCGGACGTCCGACTCAGGGAGCTCGTTACGGTGGCGGTCGAGGACGACGCTGTTGACGGAGGCGACGTGCATGTCCTCACGGACGGCGACGACAGGGCGGTCGGTGCTGACCTCGTCGAGGTGGTCGCGGGTGAGGTAGTCGCCGCCCCAGCGGCTCTCGTCGTAGCCGAAGCCGAGGATCCACTCGTCGGTGCCCTCGCGGCTGCGGCCGGGCTCGTCGCGGAGAGCCGCAAGGTGGTCGATGCACTCGAAGGGAGAGTCGGCGTCGGTGAGGTCGGCCTCGCGCTCGTACTGGCCGATCACCTCCATGTGGGTGTGGGCGTCGATGAATCCGGGGAGGACGGTTCGGCCGTCGAGGTCGACGACGTCGGTCTCGATGCCTTCCAGGAACTCGATCTCGTAGCTCGTGTCGAGTCGGACGATCCGGCCGTCCCGGACCGCGACTGCCTCGAACGGGTCGGGGTCGTCACCTGTGAGGGGGTGGACGTGTCCGTTCGTGAGGACCAGGTCTGCCTCGGCTGTCATTGGTTGCTGTGGGGTCCCGCTGTGCGTTAACTGTTGGGACTGGGGTTGGAGTAGTTGGTTAACGTGTTCTGCTTGGTGCTCTGTGATTCGTGTCGCTGAAAGCCCCCGCCCGCTCGATCCATCCCGGACGACGCAAGTAACGCAAGGAGCGCAGCGACTGAGTAACGCAGCGAGTCCCGGATGGTCGAGCTTCGACACGACAATCACGGCGACGGTTCCGAGGTTGCTATCCTACCAACTACTGCGATATGCAACGCCTTTAACCAGGACAGACCAACCACAGGTATGACCGATAGCGTGGACGCGACGAAAGTCGAGTGGCGCGAGTGGGGCCAGGAGGCCTTCGACGTCGCTGACCGGGCGGCCAAACCCGTGCTCCTTGCACTCGTGACGCCGTGGTCGGCGGAGTGCCGGGAGATGGACACCACCACCTACGCCGAACCGCGCATCGCCGCGAACATCAACGACGGCTTCGTTCCCGTGCGCGTCGACGCCGACCGCCACCCCCGAGTCCGCGAACGCTACAACATGGGCGGGTTCCCCTCCACGGTCTTTCTCACACCCTCCGGCAAAGTCCTGACCGGCGCTACCCTCCTCGGCGTCGACGGCTTCCATGGCATCCTCGACAGCGTCCGAAAAACCTGGGACAGCAAAGGCGAAAAAGCAGGCTCGATCCCCCGAGCCCTCCAGGACGATCCCACCCCGGCGGGCGACCTCGACGCCCGCATCGAGGAGCACATGGTCGAGCAACTGCTGGGTACCTTCGACGACGAGTTCGGCGGGTGGGGCTCGGACGTCAAGTTCCCGCTGCCGCGCACCATCGAATTCGCACTCGTCCGGGCACCCGAGCAGGCGACCCGCACCCTCGAAGCCATCCAGACCCACCTGCTGGACACCTATGACGGCGGGTTCTACCGCTACGCGCGCAACCGCAACTGGGGCGGCGCCCGCCGGGAGAAACTCGCCGACGAGAACGCCGCCCTCGTGCGGGCGTTCGCCCACGGCTACCGCTACACCGGCGAGGACTCGTACCGCGAGGCCGCCGAACGCGGCGTGGAGTTCCTGACCACGACACTGTGGACCGGCGACGCGGTCGGCGCCAGCCAGGGCGGCGACGAATCGTACTTCACCCTCGAACCCGCCGACCGCGAGGACGCCGACCCGCCGAGCGTCGACGACACCGTCCTCGCGGACCGCAACGGGCTGGCCGTCGACGCCCTGCTGCGGTACGTCGCCTACACCGACAACGCCGACGCGACGCGGTACGCCCGCCAGGCCCGCGAGCACGTCTGCGAGACGCTCGTCGACGGCGGGGAAGTCACGCACTACCGCGACGGCGACGATAGTGGTGAGTCCGGCCTGCTGCTCGACCAGGCCCGCCTGCTCGCCGGGCTCACCACCTCCTGGGAGGTACTCGGCGAACCCGGCCCTGCCGTCGCCGTCGCCGACTGGACGGTCGAACAGCTCCAGACTGGCGAAGGGGCGTTCCGCGACGGCCCGGCGGAGGGCCCCGGGCTCCTCGACCGCTCACTCTATCCGCTGGACTCGGGCGTCGAGGCTGCCGACGCACTCCTCGATCTAGGGTTGCTCACCGGCGAAGTGCGCTACCAGCAAGCGGCCCGCCAGGCAGTCGAGGCGTTCGCCGGCGCCGGCGAGCGGATGGGCGTCGAGGTGGCGGGCTACGCGACGGTCGCGGCCCGCCTGCAGGAGCCCCGTTGCATCCAGGTCGCGACCGAGCCCGGCAGCGACCTCCACCGCGCCGCGCTCCGTCTGGCCGACCACGAGACGGTCGTCGCGCCGCTCGTGACGAGCGACCACGACGCCGCCGCCACCGCCGGCCACGCCCTCAACGGCAACGACGGATCCGACTCCCAGGACCTGACGCGCGGCGAGGCGCGCGTCGTAACCGACGGCGTCGAAGGGGGCCGCGCCGACTCCCCGGCCGAACTGGAATCGCTGCTGACTGGCGACGGGTGACTGGAACAGTGTGCCCGGCGATGCGCCTCCGCCACCCTGGCCCGAGGCGACGTGAATAAACACCCGGTGAGTTTATACCGCGGCAGCGAGACGGTACCCGTAATGGCCAGTCTCAGGGATCTCGGTCTCTCGGAGTACGAATCCCGCGCGTACCGATCGTTGCTCCAGACCGGGGCGACGACGGCGAAGGAGCTCTCGCGGTCGAGCGACGTTCCGATGGGACGGATCTACGACGTGTTGAACAGCCTGGAGACGAAAAACCTCGTCAGGAGTCAGGCGGCCAGCCGGCCAAAGAAGTACGTCGCCGTCGAGCCCGAGACGGCGCTCGATCGGCTGCTCGCGGACAAGCGCGAGGAGCTGGAGGAGAAGATCACTCAGTACGAGGAGATCGCAAGCGAGCTCGAACAGCAGCTGGAGATCGCCGAGCCCGTCGAGGAGCCGTTCTGGACCGCTGCGCTGGGCGACGAGGAGGCCGTCGACCTGCTTGCCGAGCGGATCACCGCCGCCAACGACGAGATCGTGTTCGTGGGCTCGGGCACCACCTCGACGGTCGACCTGGAGGCGGCGGGCGAGCGGATCGGCGACGAACTCGAGGAGGCGCTGGAACGCGGCGTCACCATCTCCGTCCTGCTCCATCCGGAGGTCGTCGACCGCCTGCCGGAGAGCATCGGCCGGCGCTACCGGTATCACCTCCAGAACCACGAGCGCTTCGAGGTCCGCACGAACGAGCAGGTGTCGACCACCTTCGAACTGCTCGACCACCACGAGGTCTGCATCGAGGTCCCCCACCCACTGGACGCCCGTGAACTGTTCGCGCTGATCAACCTCAAGGACACCGAGTTCGCGACCAACGTCCAGGAGACGTTTGACCCGCTCTGGGCGGAGTCCGACGTCCTCCGGCTGTGATCCGCGAGCGATGCGCACGATTCGACGCCCGAGGATACATGCCCACGACGTGTGCGCTCTGCCGGCGCTCGATCCCCGACGAACGCATCGACGACCCACAGGTGATTCAGGAGCACCACCTCCGCCCCGAGCGCCGGGCAGAGAGCCCGACGGTCGACCTCTGCCGGCCCTGTCACAGGCAGATCCACGCGCTGTTCACCAACGAGGAGCTTCGGGAGGAGTACGACACGGTCGACGCCCTCCGGGATGCCGACCGACTGCGCGACTACCTCGCGTGGATCCGGACGACCGAGAAGCTGGACATCCAGATCGAGACGAGCGATCACGTCCGCGAACGGCGGTGAGAAAATCTCTCTACGGTTGCAGCGGCGCTGCTCGGAGAAATGCTTCCACTGATAGTGATTGCTGTGACCAGCGTGTCGTAGAACCATTCACAGCCGGTCAGTGAAGATGTGAACTGAGCGGAGGAATCACTGTGAGTTGGGTTTCTAGAATCGTTAATCACAATGGAGAGAGACGACTGGTGGCTGGTTGCAACAGTGGAGGCTGATAGCTGACTCAGTCAGGAAAATAGGGGCATTGGTTAATACTGTCTACCACCGGTAGCGATTCCAACCAATCCTCCTCTTAGGTGTTGGCCATGAGTATAGTACTGCTCACGTGTCAATAGCATAGATGTCGCCTGCTGCAGTCCCGAGAAAGACACCGTCGTCTGTGACGACTGGTTCACACGAGACGGCTCGTTCTTTCTCGTGACCAACGATCCCTTCCTCGACTGTTTGTTCCCACAGGTGCGTCCCGTCAGTCAGATCCAGACAGACTGCGCGATCACCAGGAACGAGAAGTGTCTCACCGGCCACCACTGGCGCACTGCCGAGCGAGATATCACTGAGAGTTCCTGTCCACTGCTCCGTTCCGTCGTCGCTATCGAACATCTTGATGTCGTATATCGCGGGAACGTACACAGTGTTGGCGGTTGCTGCGACTGAAGCACTCAAAATCATACCCACACTCCACACTTCCGTGCCATCGGTGGCGTCGAGTGCGTATACCCGGCGAGCAAAACTGGAGGGGATGTAGACCATGTCGCCAACCACAGTGGGCGGCAAATGTATCCGGTCTGCTGCTGAAAACTCCCATTGCTTGTCGCCTGTCTCTGCATCTATGGCGTACACAATGCCTTCCGTGCCACCGCCAACGTAGACCGTCCCGTCGGCAACCGCGGGGGTCGATGACATCTGTCCTGTTGGAAACCGCCAGCGCACACATCCATCAGCAGCGTCTACCGCAATAATCGCTCCGCTCGGCGGCCTGCCGTCTTCGAGGACAGAGACATAAATCGTCCCCTCGACGAGCGTCGGGCTCGACGTAACCAGAACGGCCGAATCCAACCGCCACCGCTCGCTCCCATCCGACAGGTCAAGTGCGCTGAGCCCGGCCTCGTTTTCTTGGCTCCAGGCCACGTATGCAGCCTCAGATGAGAGGGCGGGCGTGACCGCAGGAGTCCGTCCGTCATGACCGGGATCAGTCCGCCAGCGTTCGCTCCCGTCGTCGGGGTGGAGTGCATGGATTGCCTCCCGTGTCGCCACTACCAGGTGATCGTCACGGGCGACAAGCCCGTCTATCATCTCTTCGTTTGAGTCCAATTCATCTCGGCGTATTCGCCACCGCAGCGAGTTGTCCGTCGGTGGACTCGTTCCAGTGACGTTCGTGTTTTGGGCGTCGTACTGGAACTGCTGGGGCTCGGTCGCGGGCTGATCCGCTGGAGGGTGATCCCCGAGCGATTCTGACTCGGATGAGGTGAGTCCTGTGCTGAGACAGCCGACAAGGCCGACAGTGACTGCGGACCCACTCAGGGCGAGAGCGGAGCGCCGGGTGAACTGACGTGTCATCAATCTCTCGGACCGTTAGTGAAAAGACACGTCCCTGTAATCACTCTTGTGCAGGCTAGAGTGCTGATTGATCACTACCTGCCCTCTACTGACCACGGGTCGAATTCACGAGACTCGGTTCAGGCTCTCTTTTTTAGACGCGATCCTGAACACCCCGGCTGCACCCTCCAGCTCACTGGTTCCGGAGTTCCGCGTACCGCGCTTCGACGTCGATCATCGATTCTGGGTAGTCGATACCGAGTTCGACACCGTAGCGGGCCTGTTCGTCGTCGTCCATTTGCCAGGGTCGGTGAGCGTACTCGGGCGGCAGGCCGTCGAGTGCCGGCAGCCACGCCCCAACGTACGCGGCGTCGTCGTCGTAGTACTCGGCCTGCGAGAGGACGTCGAAGTGGTTGTCACGCGAGTCGTTGCCGACCCCGGCCTGGTACGCCCAGTTACCCCAGTTCGAGGCTACGTCGTAGTCCACCAGCCGTTCCTCGAAGTACGCCGCGCCCCACCGCCAGTCGACCCCCAGCGCGTCGGCGAGGAACGAGGCGACGTTTTGACGGCCGCGGTTGGACATGTAGCCCGTCCGGTTCAGCTCCCGCATGTTCGCGTCGACGAACGGGACGCCCGTCTCGCCGTCTGCCCACCGGTGGAACGCCGCGCGGTCCCGGTCCCAGCGTTTCTCGACGTCGCGAATCCCGTTCGGCGCGAAGAAGTCGGTGCCGTGCTTGAGAAACTGGAACTGAAAGAAGTCCCGCCAGGCGAGTTCGAACACCAGCCAGTAGGTGTCCTCGTTGGCGACGCGCTGCTCTTCGTAGCGCTGCACTTCGCGGTGGAGCCACCGCGGCGAGAGACAGCCCGCAGCAAGCCACGGCGAGAACTTCGAAGAGTAGTCCGCACCGAGCAGCCTGTTTCTGGTCTGCTTGTACTCCCGGAGGTGGTCGCCCTCCCAGAGGTACGACTCGACCCGACGCTTGCCCGCGGTCTCGCCACCCTCGAATTCGAGGACTGCGCGGTCATCGGTCGGCGGCTCATCGAATCCGAAGTCGGCAAGGGTCGGGATGTCGCCGGGATCGCCGACAACGTCTGCGACCGGCGAATCGGCGGATGCCGCCTGTAGCGTTGCCGGCGACGGAACGCTGTCGGGCGCAGGGACGGTTTCAGGTGCAGGCACCGGATCGCGCACCGCGGCGCCGTCCTCGACCTCCTTACGCCAGGGGGTGAACGTGTCGTCGATCCGGTCGTAGCGGGTCGGCAGGTCGTTGATGTGATACAGCGTGTGCGTCCACCGCCGGCGGAAGTCGACGCTGTCAGGGAGCGCGTCCCGGACGGCGTACTCGGCTTCCAGTTCCTCCGTGGCGGGTTTCGTCTGCGCGAACACGGCGTCCGCGTCGACCGCCCTCGCGACTGCAGGCACGATATCCTCGACGTGACCCTTGCGAACGAACAGCTCCCCGCCGCGCTCGCGCAGCGACCCGCGCAGGTCGGCGACGTTCTCCAGGCGAAATCGGGTACGGTGGGTGCCGCACTTCTCGGTGCCGTAGCGCGTCTCGCCGCTAGCTCGGGGGTCGAACACGGATAGCGGGACGACCTCCTCGGCTGCCGCGAGGGCGTCGGCCAGCGTCGGGTTGTCGTCGACCCGGAGGTCGTCGCGAAACCAGACGACTGCGGTCTCCATACCGGCCCTTTTGACTGGTGAGTAAAAGAATTACAGCCACCAGTATGAGTAGCAACTAGATTGATTGTTCGCCCGCACGTTTCCTTAGCACGCACTATGAAGTTCACACGACAGGAGTCGCTGGAGCGGCTCCGCGGGACAGTATCGAACGGCGAGCCGATCGTCGGCGCGGGCGCCGGGACCGGCATCTCGGCAAAGTTCGCAGAGCGGGGCGGGGTCGACCTGCTCATCATCTACAACTCCGGACGCTACCGGATGAACGGCCGGGGGTCGCTCGCGGGGCTGTTGCCCTACGGCGACGCCAACGAGGTCGTCCTCGACATGGGCCACCAGGTGCTCCCGGTGGTCGAGGACACACCCGTCCTGGCCGGCGTCAACGGGACCGACCCGTTCCGGGACATGTCGGTGTTCATCGCGGAGTTGGAACGCCGCGGGTTCTCGGGCGTCCAGAACTTCCCGACGGTCGGCCTGTTCGAGGAGGGAACGCAGTTCCGCGCGAACATCGAGGAGACCGGGATGGGCTACGACAAGGAGGTCGACATGATCCAGGAGGCGAGCGAGCAGGGGATGCTCACCTGTCCGTACGTGTTCACCGAGGAACAGGCCCGCGAGATGACAGAGGCCGGTGCGGACGTCGTCGTCTCGCATATGGGTCTGACCACCTCCGGCGACATCGGCGCCGAGACCGCGCTGGACCTGGAGACGGCCGCCGAGCGCGTGCAGGCCCACCACGACGCCGTCAAGGAGGTCAACGAGGACGCCATGGTGATCTGCCACGGCGGTCCCATTGCCTGGCCGGACGACGCCCAGTACGTCCTCGACAGCACGGAGGGCGTCGTCGGCTTCTTCGGCGCCTCCAGCCTCGAACGGCTACCCACAGAACAAGCGATCGAACAGCAGGCGCGCGACTTCAAGGGGGTGGAGCTATGACGGAGTACTTCGTCGGACCGGACGATGTCGACAGCCAGGTGTTCGACTGGGGCGTGCTCAACTGGATGAGCACGCCGGAGGTGACTGGCGGCGAGCGGTTCAGCGCTGGCGTGGTCAAACTCGAACCCGGCAAGGGCCACGAGCGCCACACCCACCCCGACAGCGACGAGATCCTGTACGTGATCCGCGGCGAGGGCGAGCAGGAGGTTGCCGACGAAACCCGCGAGATCGAGACCGGCGACATGGTGTTCGTCCCGGAGGGGGTCGAACACGGCACCGTCAACACCGGCTGGGAGCCGCTGCTCCTGCTGGCGGTGTACGCCCCGCCGGGTCCCGAAGAGGTGCTGGCCGACCTCCCCGACTGCGAGATCGTACCTGCGGGCGAACTCCCGACGACCGGGGCATCCGGGGGTAACTGACCGATGGCAGTCGTCATCGTCGGTACGCTCGACACGAAGGGTGAGGAGATCGGCTTCGCCCGGGACGTCATCGAGGCCCAGGGGGTCGACGTCCACCTCGTGGACACGGGCGTCATGGACGACCCCGAAATCGACCCCGATACGCCCGCGAGCGAGGTTGCCGAGGCTGGCGGCACCACCCTGGAGGCGCTACGCGAGGCCGGCGACCGCGGCGAGGCGATCAGGGCGATGGGACAGGGCGCCGCCGACATCGCCGTCGACCTCCACGAGGATGGCGTTCTCGACGGCATCCTGGGGCTCGGCGGGTCGGGCAACACCTCCATCGCGACCGAGGCGATGCGCGCGCTGCCCGTGGGCGTACCGAAACTGATGGTCTCGACTGTTGCATCCGGCGACACCGAGCCATACGTCGGGACACGCGACATCGCGATGATGTACTCGGTCGCGGACGTCGAGGGGCTCAATCAACTGTCCCGGCAGGTCATCGCCAACGGTGCGCTCGCGATGGTTGGGATGGTCGCCAACGATCCCGGCGTCGAGATCGAGGATCGCCCGACGATCGCGATCACGATGTTCGGCGTCACGACCCCCTGTGTCCAGACCGCCCGCGAGTACTTAGAGGAGCGTGGCTACGAGACGATCGTGTTCCACGCGACCGGTACGGGCGGGCGCGCCATGGAGAGCCTGATTGAGGAGGGCATCGTCGACGGCGTGCTCGACGTGACGACAACCGAGTGGGCCGACGAACTGGTCGGAGGGGTCCTCTCGGCCGGCCCCGACCGCCTGGACGGGGCCGCCGCCGCAGGTATCCCACAAGTCGTTTCGACGGGTGCGCTCGACATGGTCAACTTCGGCCCCCGGGACACCGTCCCCGAGGAGTTCGAGGGCCGGCAGTTCCACGTCCACAACCCGCAGGTGACGCTGATGCGGACCACGCCCGAGGAGAACGCCGAACTCGGGGAGATCATCGCCGGGAAGCTCAACGCCGCGACCGGACCGACCGCGCTGTTCCTCCCGCTGGGCGGCGTCTCGATGATCGACGTCGAGGGCGAGGACTTCTACGATCCCGAGGCCGACGACGCACTGTTCGACGCGCTCCGGGCGCACGTCGACCGGGGAACCATCGAACTGATTGAACTGGACCACCCGATCAACGACGACACGTTCGCGGAGGCGATGGCGGAGAAACTCGACGCCTACATGCGGGAGAGCGGGTGCGGGCCGGACCAGGAGTGAACATCGAACGAGTGGGGGGCGGGATCATCGCGCCGGCGTCACCGCGTCCGGGCGATGAACAGTCCCATGGACTTCCGGATCTCCAGCGGCCCGTCGGCGAGGCGGTCGTCGGCCAGCGCCCCGAACTCGGCCACCTGCTCGTCGGTCACGCCCGGCAGCGAGGCGGCGTAGGCCACCAGCGGCTCCAGGTCGGGGACGTGGAGCGCGGAGCCGCGTTCGGACCGCCGGACCTCCGCGAAGTGGCGGCCGAGTTCGTCGGCGCCGCCTTCGAGGGAGAACTCCTCCACGGACGCCGGTTCGTACGTGGTTGCCGCCCGGAGGAGTTCGCGCAGTTCCAGCATGTTCGCCTCGCTGTTCGTCGTCGCGAACAGCCGCCCGCCGGGTCGCAGCACGCGGTGCAGTTCGGGCAGCGCTGCGTCGCGGTCGACGTGGTACAGCATGTGGTTGGCGACGACGGCGTCGACGCTGTCGTCGGGTAGCGGGAGGGATTCGGCGGCAGCGACGCCCACGGCGGCGTCGACGCCGGCCTCGGCGAGGGTCGCCCGGGCGTCGTCGGCCATCCCGGCCGAGAAGTCCGTCAGCAGCAGGCCCCAGCCGTCGGGGATCCGGTCGGCGTTGTCCCGCCAGAGGTAGCCGGTGCCACAGCCGACCTCCAGCAGGTCGGCGCCGTCCGGCAGCCCCTCGTAGTGATCGAACACCCACCGCCACCAGTCGCGGTCGGCAGTGTCGTACCTCTCGTGCAGCCGGATCCGCGCGTCGAGGTTGTCGGCGTCGGCGTACTGCTCGGCCAGCGCCGCACGCTCCGCGTCGTTCATACCCGTCCGTGGATTCGCGCCGCTCAAAGAGGTGACGACCCACGGAGCACCGTCGGTGTCCCGAATACGTTAGAACCCCGCCTGATCAGCCCGGACCGCGTCGAACCCGGCGACGCGCTCGGTGTCTTCTGCGGGCCAATCCGAACGAGCGCCCGTCAGGGTGCAACTCTGATCGTGAACTGCGGCGCAAGCGCCGCGGCAGCTCACTCGTCGCCGTTCAGTTCGGCTCTGAGTTGCCCGAACTCGGCGACGCGCTCGGCGTGGGCGTTGTGCTGATGGATCGACTCGTCGTTTGACTGTTTCATCGTGACGACCGCATCGTCGGGGAGATCAGGGTACCCGTCGACGACGCCCTCGGCCATCGCGCGGACGCAGTCCTCGACGAACTTGGCGTCGCGGTGGCCCTCGACGGTCATGTGGTCCTCGTCGGGGCGCTTGGCGAGGTTGTAGATGCGGGCGCTCATCGCGTCGCGGGCGATGTTGATGAGGTCGAAGAAGTTCACCTCGGGGGCGCCGTTGCTCTCGATCGTGACGGTCGCGTGGCCCCGCTGGGAGTGGCCCGGCTGGGGGACTTCGGCCAGGAACTCGTCGATCACCCCGTCCTCGACGTCCAGTCCCCGGAGGGTTTCGCGGGCACGGCTGGTCGACATCCCCTGCGAGCAGGGGCAGACGGTCATCCCGGTGACGGTGACGCCGATCTCCTCGCGGGTGCCCTCGTCGGTCGCGGTCGCTGCCGCGATGATGTCCGCCGAACTCTGCGTCTGGCGCTCGGAGGCAGGGGTCTGCTCGCGGATGATGTACTCCGCCTCCATGCGCACTTCGGCTTTTGTGGTGTACTCGTGTTTCTCCAGCAGCCGCTCTGCGGCGTCACCGCAGACGTCCGCCACGCGGTAGGCCGGCTCGCTGACCGCCGCCTCCAGCGTCTCGTCGACGACCTCCATGTTGCGGCTCATGTCCGCGCCCTTCCGCCAGGATGGGAGGTCGACGAACACCTCGAACTCGGCCATCAGAATGAGCGGCCGCTTGTCGGGGCGGGCGACTTTGACGAGCTTCTCGACGCCGGTGACGCCGACCCGGTTGAGGCCGACCGACACCTCCGGACTGGACGCCTGCACGTCCGGCAGTTGCTGGGTCATCGAACCGTATTAGGGGAATTTCACGAAAAGGGTTTTCGGTACCGGATGGCCCCCGTTATACAGCCAGACGTGACTCCGTACAGTGCTATGACAGTCCATCGGCTGTGTCATGCCCTGAACAACAGGATCTGGAACAGCATGGCGTAACTGAATCACGTCTGGCTGTATAGGCGTGGTTTCGGCGCCGAATGTCCGGCGGTACCCGGCGCAGTCAGCCACCAGTATCAGGGGGAGGGCACGTCAGCCTGTACGTCCTCGAAGAAAGCGAGGTCGTGGATCCGGGAATCGGGGGTCAGTTCGGGGTGGAACGCGGTACCGACGACCGGCCCCTGGCGGACGGCGACAGGGCGGTCCTCCCAGCTCGCGAGCACCTCGACGCCCTCGCCGACCGATTCGACGACCGGGGCGCGGATGAACACCGCGGGAAACGGCTCGTCGAGGCCGACTACTTCCAGCGGCGCCTCGAAGCTGTCGCGCTGGCGGCCGAAAGCGTTGCGCTCGATGGTCACGTCCAGGAGGTCGAGCGTGTCGACGCGGTCGTCGTTGGCGTCGGTGCTGACCAGGATGAGTCCGGCACACGTCGCCAGCAGCGGTTTGCCCGCGGCGACGTGGGCCTCGATCTCGGACGCGATGCCCTCGCGGTGGACCAGCCGCGAGATGGTCGTCGACTCCCCGCCCGGCAACAGCAGGACGTCACAGTCGGGCACCAGCCCCGACTCCCGGATCTCGACGACGCTGGTCGCCGTCCCGTGGGCGGCGCCGGCCCGCTCGATCGCCTCGGCGTGCTCGCTGACGTCTCCCTGGACGGCGAGGACCCCAGCCTGCAGTGTCATACCTCCCGCTAACCGATGCAACTGAAAAAACCACTCGATTCGTGCGTGCGAGTGAACGGACGTGGAGTGCGTCCGCCGGGTGCCTCCGTGCCCCGAGCCTGAACCCTCGAAAACCGGACAATCCAGTGGCGGGGAAGGCAGCAACTACCGCGGGGACGGGTCAGGAAGCCAGCCTAAATCCGCTAGTCGTCTGCCGGTTTCTCCGATTTCTCTTTGAGATCGTTCTCTGAGGGGGGCGCTGTGTACAGCACGCCTCGGCTTACACTATGTCGTGTCATACCACAGCAGATCCAGTTCAGACTAATAAAGTCCACCCTAAGAGACACTAAAGAGTAATAGGTATATGCAGATTTCCGGTAATACGCAGCCATCGTGGAATTTTTGTCGGTAATAGCGCTGGAATGATCTGGCACGTGATCGACCGTTCGGACGAGCGAAACACACAAGACCGGTGAGAGCAATCGTTCGTGTATGACAAGCGAACAGTGGATCGCGATCTTTTTTACCCTGCTGATGATCGGATCAGCGATCGCGTTCGGGGCCGTCAGCCTCATCTGACAGCACGGGGTCGGAGCCGCCATCACATCTGCCGGTATGGGGTAGCTGATTTTCGGATCCAGCGGCACCGGAGTGGCTGCGAGCCCGAGGCCGACGTTCTGGCGATCGAGTGGGAGTCTCCGGAGCGTCGATCCAGTCGTTCTTTCGCTTCGACGGTCTGAAGACACCCGCACGCGATGGTCAGGACATGACTGACGACCCGACTGGCGACGCTCCGGGCGGGAGCGAGGGGGAGACCCACGATGACGATGCGAGTACCGACGAGATTCTCGACGAACTGTTCGCGGTGATCGAGGACCGCAAGGAGCGGCTCCCGGAAGACTCGTACACTGCGTCGCTGTTCACCCACGAGAAAGGCGAGAACGCGGTGCTGGAGAAACTCGGCGAGGAGACCACGGAACTGATCCTCGCGGCCAAGGACGACGAGCACGACGAACTCGCACACGAGGCCGCCGACATCGTCTACCACCTGCTCGTCCTCCTCTCGATGGAGGAGATGACGCTGGCAGACCTGCGCGAGGAGCTTGCGAACCGGCGGTAACCACGACGCGTCCCGGCGCCCGTCGACCCGCCGATTGGGGTAGTTTTATCCCCTGAATCGGCGTACGCCAAGGTATGGGTTCGCTACCGGAGGGCGTCGGGTCCCGGACAGTCGTGACCGACCATCTCGAAACGCACCTCATCGAGGCCGGGCCGGAGGACGGCGAACCGATCGTGTTCGTCCACGGCAACGCCTCCTCCTCGCGGTTTTACGCCGAGTTCCTCGCGGATCTCCCCGACGAGTACCGCGCTATTGCGCCGGATCTGCGGGGGTACGGCCACTCTGAGCGCAAGCCTATCGACGCGACCCGCGGGATGCGTGACTTCACGGAGGACGTCCGGTCGCTGGTGACCGACCTCGACGTCGACACGCCACACTTCGTCGGCTGGTCGACCGGTGGCGGCGTCGTGATGCGCTACGCCATCGAGTACCCCGACGAGGCCGCCTCGATGACGCTGTTCAACCCCGTCTCGCCGTACGGCTACGGCGGCACCCACCGCGACGGCACGCCCTGCCAGCCCGACTACGCCGGCACCGGCGCCGGCCTCGCCAACGACGAGTTCATCGAGCGCCTGGAGGCCGGCGACACCAGCGCCGACTCGGAGGCCTCGCCGCGCAACGTGATGCGGGCCTTCTACGTCGCGCCGGGGACGGAACTCGATCCCGAGATCGAGGATATCTACGTCGACGCGCTGTTGAACACCGAGACCGGCGACTACTACTACCCGGGCAACAGCACCGAATCGGACAACTGGCCCGGGATCGCGCCGGGCGACGGCGGCACCAACAACGCGCTCTCGCCGAAGTACCTCGATCTCACCGGGATCGCCGACATCGATCCGAAGCCGCCGCTGCTATGGGTGCGCGGCGCCGAGGACCAGATCGTCTCGGATAGCTCCTTTTTCGACGCGGGCTACCTCGGCAAGATCGGCGAACTCCCGGGCTGGCCCGGCGAGGAGGCGTACCCGCCACAGCCGATGGTCGCCCAGACCCGGGACGTCTTCGAGGAGTACGCCGAGGCCGGCAGCGGTTTCGATGAAGTAATCGTCGAGGAAACCGGTCACTCGCCGCACATCGAACGGCCCGAGGAGGTCATGTCCGCGCTGCTCGACCACCTCGAATGAGGGAGCCGTCAGCGTCCGCCAATCGAACGTGAACGCCCGGTCAGGCACTGATTCCGTCCGGTATCCTGAGCTGATCCCTTTGTACCATTTTGTTCTGTTCAATAACCTTATTGTTTCCTGTTAGTGATGATTGCTAAACGGTCAGGTTCGTCGCACGTCACCAGTTCCCGAGCAAGCGTCCGGATGACGCAACCGGAGACGCGCCACACAGGGCAAACAGTGCCGCGCCGGCGAACAGCGTGGTCCATGGACGGCCCTGGTCTCCAGGGAATCGCGGCCCGGAGAGACTCCGTCGAAGGAAAGATCCCTGCCCCGCAACGGACGACCTTTTACGGTCGCACAGTTTACAGAGGGCCAATGAGTCATCCATTCGAGTCTTTGCCGACGACGCCTTACGCCGACGAACTCATCGACAAGGCGTTCTCCAGGGCGGCACGGGCGGGCCGGGCGAAGTCCGGCGTCGACGCCCAGCAGTCGATGCTGTTGACTGCCGCGAACATCATCTCCGACAACCTGGAGAACGTGGTCACGGCGTGGCCGGATTTCGACGCGCTGGACCCCTTCTACGACAACCTCGCGGACGCGATCGTGGGCGCGGACGACCTCCGCCAGCAACTCAACGAGATCGGCTGGGCGAGCCGGAAGGCAACCGACATCCGCCACGAGTACGAGCGCCGCCTCCACGGCGACGACGAGACCGCACGGAAGCTCCGGAAACAGGCGTTCGCTCGCCTCGCCGACGTCGTCGAGGAGATTGACGACGACCTCCGGGCGGTGTCGGAGGCCCGTGAACAGCTCCGGGACCTGCCGGATATCCGGCCCGACGAGCCGACGATCGTCGTCGCCGGCTACCCCAACGTCGGCAAGTCGTCGTTCGTCAACAGCGTCACCCGCGCGAAAAACGAGGAGGCGACCTACCCCTTTACGACGACGCAGATCCACGTCGGCCACGCCGAACACGAGCACATCCGCTACCAGCTGATCGACACGCCCGGGCTGCTCGACCGGCCGCCCGAGGAGCGGAACGACGTCGAGTCACAGGCCGTCAGCGCGCTCGAACACGCCGCCGACGCCGTCCTCGTGGTCCTCGACCCCAGCGGCGCCAGCGGCTACCCCCTGGACGCTCAGCGCGCGCTCCGGGACGACGTCGCGGCGCGCTTCGACGTCCCCGTGCTCTCGGTGTACAACAAGATCGACCGCCTCGACGACGGCGAGCGCGGCGAGTTCGACGACGCGGAGTTCCAGATGAGCGTCGAAACCGGCGAGCACGTCGACGCGGTGCTTGCGGCCGTCATCGACGCTGTCGGCTACGAACCCGAACTGCCGATCGACGACGAGTAGTCGGCTACCCCCGGAGCACCATCCCCGCGAGCGTGCTCTTGCGGTGCCCCATCTGCAGGTGGACGTACAGCGCTCGGGCGTCCGCCGTCTCCACCCCACAGAGCGGACAGATCGCCGGCTCCCCCTCGACCGTCCGCCCGCTGGTTCCCCTGGTCGGGTCTCCCTCCCTGGCTGCGAGTGTGCGCTGGGCCATGTGTGTCTGTTGCTCTCCCCCGGGTCAAGATACCCGCACTGACCGCTACATAGTCGAACTCGTGATTCGTTACAGTCCATCGGCTGTGTCATGCCCCGCAAATAGTCACGAACGACCGTATCAGCCCCGTTCGGTCTGGACGTACCGGACTTCGGTGTCGACGTTGTGGCCGGTTTCGGCGGCGACGCGCTCGCGGATCAGCGTCGCGAGCCCCGACAGCGACTCGCCGGGCGGGATACCGATCCTGACGACGATCCGGTCGGGATCCTGGAACGGGACCGCACGGGGGTAGGAGACCTCGACGCTGAGCAGTTCGATGTCGTGTGTCGTCTCGAACTGGTCGACGGTCGTCTGGACTTCCTCCTGGATGGCCTCGTCGGTGTTCGCACGCTGGTAGGAGTCGAGCGTGACGCCGCCCAGAAACGCCGAGAGGACGGCGATGGCGACCAGCAGCGTGGCGGCGCGCTTGAGCATCGCTTGGCGGGCGTGACCCGTTTTGAACCAGTGTTGCGGCCGGTAGCCGCTGTACCACAGCACCACCATCGCGGCGAGGTTGATCGAGAGCACGTTCACCAGCAACAGGACGCCGGAGCCGAGCGTGACCAGCGGCGCGCCCCACGCGAGGCCGATCCCGACGGTCGCGGCTGGCGGGATGAGCGCAACGGCGATCATCACGCCCACCAGCGCCGTCGAGACGCCGGTGGTGAGGCTGACGATCCCGGCGACGCCGGCGCCGATCGCGATCACCAGCGAGAGGAAATCCGGCGCGATCCGTTCGCGGATCTCCGGGACCGCGGTCACGTCGGTTATGGGTGGAATCAGGTTGACGTTTCGAACGACGAAGGCGAACGCGAACGCGGCGATGATGGCCAGCAGCAGGCCCATCACCTGCAGATAGATGCCACGGACGAACATTCGTTGTTCGCTGACGACTGTGCCGATGCTGGCCGACATCGCCGGGCCGACCAGCGGCGCGATCACCATCGAGCCGACGACAACCGCGGGCGAGTCGAGCAACAGCCCGGCGGTGGCGATGAGCGCGCTCACGATGGTCATCAGGATGTACGTGTTGGTCGACGGTACCAGTTCGCTCGCGGCCGCGACGAGTTCGTCGCGTGCGATCCGGTTCTCGTCGTACTCCTCCTGGAGCTTGGTGAACCGCCGCGAGACGACCGTGTTCGCGTCCAGCACCACGATGTAGGCGTCCTCGTCCAGGCCGACCTCCCGGAGCTGTTCGAGCACCGACTCGACGGCGTTGGTCGGCAGCGGAATGTGCGCGATCGCGTCGAACTCCCGGCCGCTGGTCTCATCGGAGACGACGTAGTCGATCCCCTCGTCGTCGAGTGTCGAGAGCAGCGTCTCCCGCTTGCCGGCGGGAATCGTGATTTGGAGGAGCCGCACGTCTGCGGTGAGGCTGCCCGAGGGCAAATAAGTCCGGGTCGTAACCGGTCCTTATACACCCGGACGTGACTCTGTGACGACGTGATGAGCTGACGGCCGGGGTCACGGGAACCACCACAGCAGTTCATCGGCGACCCTGATCGTCCCCCGGGTGACCGGGAACGGCTTGCCGCCGCGGCGGAGGCAGACGGCGCGGGGACCTGATCGGAGGCCCGCGCAAAAATTCTGCCGGCTCATACTGTCGGACGTGAGTACGTGGAGATTTCCACCCCGAAATCGTGCTGAAACGCGTGAATACACCGGTTTGGGTGTCTTGCCAGTCCACAGAGTCGCGTCCGACAGTATGACAGTATCAGTTCTGGAGGGGTTCCTGAAGCGTGTCGGCGGTGATCCGTCGGGCATTTTGTTGTCGTGACTCCACGCAGAACGCTGAAAACAGTGTCGGAAAGACAGGCTTTTCGCCATCGGCGGGGAACGGGCGGTATGTTCGAGACGCGACCGGACCGGGGGAGCGAGGTGGTTCTCGTCGGGCGGTCGAACGTGGGGAAGTCGACGCTGATGCGGGAGCTCACGGGCCACGACTTCGACGCCGGGCAGCGGCCGGGCGTCACCCGCCAGCCCAACCACTACGACTGGGCCAGCGAGGACTTCGTCATCACCGACCTGCCCGGCTTCGGCTTCATGAAGGGCGTCCCCGAGGGCGTCCGCGAGGAGATCAAAACCGACATCGTCCGGTACGTCGAGGAACACGCCGGGAAGATTCTGGTGGGCATCCTGGTCGTCGACGGGAAGGCCGTCGTCGACATCATCGACCGCCACAGCGGCCCCGACTCGATCCCCCACGACGTCGAGCTGTTTCAGTTCCTGCGGGACGTCGGCATCCCACCGGTGATCGCGGTGAACAAGATGGACAAGGTTGACGACCGCGACGACCGCCTCGACGAGATCTGCGACCGGTTCGGGCTCGTCCCGCCCTGGCAGCAGTTCCGCGACACGATCGCCCCTATCAGCGCCAAGCGCGGCTCCATCGGGCCGCTGAACGAGGCCGTCCGCGAACACCTCCACGAGGCGGGCCGCGACGACCTGTTTCAGTTCTTCTGATATACAGCCAGACGAATCAAACTGCGGGCGGGCGCGCCGCTGGCGACTCGTACAGCACACAGCCTCGGTCCCCCCGCGAAAACAGCACACGATCGAGTGCCGACGGCGGGCTGGAGGTAGCGATCAGGCGACGTTGAACCCTTTGTCCCGCAGGAAATCCTCGACGCGGCCGAGGTGGTTGCCCTGGAGCTCGATCTGATCGTCGTCGACCGTCCCCCCACACGCGAACTTTGATTGGCTGTCCATGTCGACGTCGTTCGGATCGAAGCCCTCGATGATCGTTACCTCTTTTCCGTAGCGGCGCTCGTCGATGCGGATGGTGATCTCCTGGGAGTCTTTGGCCACGTCTTCGCAGACGCAAAGCTCCTCGGGTAGCCCGCACGTCGAGCAGACTTCCGACATTACAAGTCTGCTTTAGGAAACGAACCTATTAAACACTGTCGGGACTGCCCGTCGGGATCGGGTTCCGCAGCCCCGTCGAACGGTTCCTTCGTGGGAACCTACCCTCGCTAGTCCTCGCGGATACTCTCGACGAGCGAGATCGCCTCGTCGGCCGCAGTCTTCGAGACCTCGTCGGCGTAGCGGGCGCGTTCGCGCAGTTCCGCTACCCGGCGGATGCGCTGGTCGGCGCCGACCGCGTCGAGGTACTGCCGGACCGTCTCGCCGTCCCGGCGGGGCCGGTAGCGACGTTCGAGCAGCAACAGCAGCCGCTCGTGTGCCCGCTCGAGGTCGGTCGCCGGATCGCTGCGGCGCTGGTAGCGGATCTGGACCCCCGTTGAGACGCGCTGGACGACGCGGCTCTGCCGGAGGCCGGCGACCGCCCCGATCAGCGCGATGGCGCCCAGCGCGAGCTGTTCGTGGGGCGGGAGCGCGGGCTGGCCGGAGTCGCCGGCCTCCTCGTCGAGGCCGGTGCCGTTGGAGGTCGCCTCGCCGGGTCGACCGCCGAGCGTGACGTCCTCGAACGCCGGGTCGATCTCGCTGACGTCGCCATCGCGGCCGCCTTCGGCGCCGGGCACCTGCTGGAGTGCGGGGTTGTTCGCGGCCTCGGGGTTGCTCGTGGGCCCCTCGGTGCCGTTTCGCTCCTCGATCGGCACCTCGATCTCGCCGGGGCCGGACTCCTCGGGTTCGGTCTCCTCGGTGTCGACCGACTCCGATCCCGAGGCACGTGCGTTCTCGATTGCCGCCTGCTCGACCGCCTGGCGGGGGTCCGGCGGCGTCGGCTCGAACGGCACCCAGCCGACGTCGGGGAAGTACACCTCGACCCAGGCGTGGGAGTTGAGCCCCCGGACCGCGTACCGGTCGTCCTCGACCGGCTCGCCGGCGTTGTAGCCGACGGCCATCCGTGCGGGGATCCCCTGCGAGCGCAGCATCGTCACCATCGTCGTCGCGTAGTAGGTGCAGTACCCCGCGAAAGCGAGTACTCCTTGTTGGTCCGCAGCCACTGCTCGATCAGCCGCGCCGCCTCGTAGGGAGTGTCGGCCGCCGAGACGAGCTCCGCGGTCTGCTCGCCCACGCGGTCGGGGGTGCTGTCCGGCAGCTGCGTGTACCGCTCGACGATGGCGTCGGGGTAGTCCGTGCCGGCGTCGTCCAGTTCCTGTGCCGTGGGGTCGACGACGGCGCTGACGACCTGGTAGCTCTCGCCCGCCCCGACGCTGCCGTCGAGCTGGAGGCCGCCGAGTCCGGTGACCTGCGTCCGGTCGGCGACGCTCGTGGACACCTCGACGGGCCGCCAGGCGGCCGGCAGCGCCTGCAGTTCGGTCTCGACGTCGACGCGCTGGAGCAGGAACTCCGTCTCGCCGGGCGGCTCCTCGAGGTCGTCGTCGCTGTAAGCGGACTCGCCGCCCGAGCGGACCCAGCCGTCGCCGGTGTAGCGGTCGAAGCTCCCGGTCCGCCAGTAGTGGGCCTCGTCGGCCTCCACCGTGAACCGGACCGCCGCCGACTGGCTCACGCTGCCGACGACCTCCAGGTCGGAGTCGGCCGATACGACGTTCTCCTCCATCGTCGTGCTGCCGCCCTCGACGAACGACACGGGGCTTGCAGCCCCGCCGGGCACGATCGTGATCACCAGCGGTGTGACGACCATCAGCGCGAGGACGGCGGCGACGTAGTCCGGCGTGCCACCCGCCCACTCGCGGTTGTCGAGGTCGCCGAAGCCGACGAGCGCGGCGACCGAGACGACGCCCAAAAGCGCCACCATCGTCCCGGCGTCGCCCGTGAGGATCAGGTAGCCCAGCGCCGCACCGCCCACGGCCGCCGCCCACACGTACTCCCGGCGCAGCGCCAGGTACCAGGTGACGAACACGGGCGCCGGGGTGACGGCGAACACCCAGATATCGGCCTGCCGGATCGCCAGGATGCTCCGTCCCGTCAGCAGTTCGACGTTGCTGCCGACGACCGCCAGCACGCCGGGGACCAGCTCCAGCGTGACGGTGTGGTACACCAGGCCGACCGCAAGCAGGGCAGCGCCGATCCCGACTGCCGTCCGCTCCTCGAGCGAGCCGGCGAGACCGGTCGCGGCGACCAGCAGCACCAGCACGATCAGGTAGAACAGCGCCGGCTCGCCGACGGTGTCGACCACGTCGTACAGGACGAGCAGGAACGACAGCATGAGCCCCGTGGCGGCGGCGAGCGCGCCGGCCCGCACCAGCGACACCTGACCGGTCAGCGCCACCAGGCGGTCCCAGCCGGGGACCCAGCGCTCGCCGGCCCGCGCGAGGTGGTCGACAGGCAGCCGGCGCCGAACGATCGACTCCCCTTCCCCGCTCATGCTGTGGGCACCTCCACGGTCGGGGCCTGCTGTTCCCCGGTCACGAGGTCGGCGAGCGCGTGCTGCCTGTCGGCGATGCGGACGTCAGTGCCGCCCTCGGCCGCGTGGATTGCGACGTCGGCCTCGTCGGCGACTGCGTCGGGGATCCGTCCCGACCCCGCTCTGGCCAGCAGCCCCAGCATGTTCCGGCGGTGGACCGTCCCCTGGCCGGGCGGGAGCACCTCGTTCGGGACGGCGACCTCGACGTCGAAGCCGGCGTCCAGCGCCACCTCGGCGATCGTCGCGCTCGCTCTGGCCATCTCGTCGGCGTGGCCCGGCGTCGCGGCGGCCGCGATAGTCACCGTCTCGGTCCGTTGGGTGGGAGCGAACTCCATCACGAGGAACTCGTCGTGTTTGGCACTGGATTTCCAGTGGATGTGCCGGAGCGGGTCCCCGGGCGTGTACTCCCGGAGGCGGTCGAACTCCTGGCGCTCGGTCTCGAGTTCGTCGGTGAAAAACCGGCTGATGACGCCGTCGCTCGCGAGCCTGTATCGCTTGGGGTAGACGACGAGCGTCGACGTCTCGGTCGTGTCGATCTTCCGTTCGACCAGCCCGAGCGGGCCGCGTTGGCGGATCGTCGGGGGGCCGACGTTGTAGAGCCCGCGGTGTTCGAGCGTCGTCTCGAGGTCGAACGTGTGCGGGAGCGTGACTGTGGCGTCGACGCGCTCTTCGTCCGTGCCGTACGGCAGTTCGAGCTCGACGGTCGCGATCCCGCTGCCGGAGATCGAGACGGTCACCGGGCGTGACTCGCCGGGGAAGCCGGCCTCGATCGCCGACAGCTCGACCGTCGGTTTCGCCGATCGCCGGACGTGCAGCGCACCGACTATCAGCGCCGCGAGCGTCGGCGCGGCGACGGCGTTCAGCGACCGCGCGCCGAACTGCCACCCGAGGATGACGGCGACGACGATCGCCCCGATGGCGATGCGACCGCGGCGTGTGAGCCGGATGTCGCCGGCGCGATCGAGGTTCATTCGACGGGGACGCGCTCCAGTGCCTCGCTTACGACCTCGCCGCCGTCCCGCTCGCCGCTGGTCCGGATCCGGTGTGCGAGGACGTGCTGTGCTTCGGCCTGGACGTCGTCCGGGATGACGTACTCCCGGCTGTCGAGCACTGCCCGTGCCTGTGCGGCCCGGAGCAGATCGATGTTGCCGCGGGGACTGACGCCGAGCTGTGCGTGCTCGCGGGTGTAGGAAACCAGGCGCGTGGCGTACTCCCGGACGGGCGTCTCGACGGTCACGTCGGCGGTCGCCGCCCGTGCCATCCGGAGGTCGCCGAGGCTGATCACCGCCTCCAGCTCCTCGATCGGGTGCCGGCCGACGACCCGTCCCAGCATGTCAACCTCGTCGTCCTCGTCGGGGTAGCCCAGGTGGAGCTTCTTCATGAAGCGATCGACCTCCGCCATCGGGAGGTCGTACGCCCGGTCGCCCTCGACGGTGTTCTGGGTCGCGATGACGGTGAAGGGGTCCGGCATCTCGTGGGTCTCGCCGTCGACGGTCGCCTGCTCTTCTTCCATCGCCTCCAAAAGCGCTGACTGTGTCTTCGGCGGCGCGCGGTTTATCTCGTCGCCGAGCACGACGTTTGCGAAGATCGGCCCCGGGCGGAACTCGAACTCCTGGGTCTGCTGGTTGAACACGTTGACGCCGGTCACGTCGGAGGGCAGCAGGTCCGGCGTAAACTGGACCCGCTTGAACGTGCCATCGAAGGAGGTCGCGACGGCCCGGGCGAGCATCGTCTTGCCCACGCCGGGGACGTCCTCGAGTAGCACGTGGCCGCGACCGAGGAGGGCCGTCAAAATGTGTTCGATCGCGTCGTGGTGTCCCACCATCACCGTCTCGACGTTCGCGATGACGTTGTCGACCACGTCGCTGACCGCCGCAACGTCGATCTCGGTTGCGTCCTGCGTCGGGGTTCGTCGGTGCGCCTCTGATTTGGGGAGCTCTGTATCCGTCATGAGTGGGTGACCTGGTTGGTACACGGCAAGGGCCGACACTGCGCCACATGTGCTGCTTGTTCCCACGCCACGGCCTGATCGTCACCCCACCTTGTCCCCCCAGGGTAGTAAATTGTCTGCATTCGTGTCCCGAATATACACACCGGAGAGGGGCGCCAGCAGGTGTCTCGCCGGGACGAGCGCCGGGACGGACGTCGCGACCGAGGAGCTGCTGGCCGCGCTCGAACGGGCCCGGCGCAGCGACGGATCGAGCGAGGAATAACTGCCGGCGGGCGACTCGACGGAAAAATGAGGGCTGGAGGGCCCCAGTGCTGATACTGGTGGCTGTAATTCTTTTACTTACCAGTCTCTGCTATCTGAGGAGACGGACCCGTTCCGCCTGGATTCTCAATTCGAGTTTTCACGTACTTATACTGACGGACGAAAATCCGTGCGGATTTTCGCCGCCAGTATACCACACTGACTACAGACGTGTCCGGACCGCTCATCCCCGGACTGTCGTCCGGTTCTTCGCGGTCCTCTGACCGGACTGTTGTTGGACTTCTGATTAACGTACTTTTGTCTGTCAGTATTACAGCCACCAAAATTGACATCCTCCTCCGCGTGAACGCGGAGGAATCCTGAGCGTTGGAGATTTCAGGTTTGCAGTCCCACCAAGCATCCACCCGGTAAGAATCCGTGGGGATGCTTGTGGTTTGAGGCGGACGAGACTGCTGGGAGTGCCAAGCCCCCGGTACTCCTATCCTTCGTCGTATTCGGACTCCCGGTGTTGTTTGTGCCACGGGGAGTCCGGCA
>PXSQ01000049.1:34628-70050 GCA_003022725.1 Halobacteriales archaeon SW_7_65_23
CTATGTTGCCGGATTCATCCTGCGGCTGAAGCCGCAGGTATTCTCCTCGCTCTTTATAATCACGCACGACCGTATCACGATCACCCGACTTCCTTCCACTCGCGGCCGCACTCGGGACACATGCGGACCCGGCCGAGCTTGTCGGGGTCGTTCTTCGTGTCGAGCTGCTCGTCGCATTCGGCACAGGAGAGGCGCTCGTAGGTGTCCTTCTCGATTTCGCCGGAGCGCAGACCCTTTTGTGTCGACTTCATACCCCACGGTACTTTCCGGGAGTATAAAAAAGCTCCCGGAGCCACGGACCGGCGCCGGGTCATCTGCGCGGGAACGGCCGTCTCCTGATACTGGTGGCTGTACGTACGTGGAAACTCGAATTGAGAATCCAGGCGGAACGGGTCTGTCTCCGCAGATATACAGCCAGACGTGACTCCGTCCAGTGCCAGGACAGTCCATCGGCTGTGTCATGGCCCGAACAATGGGATTTGGGACGGCATGGCGTAACTAAATCACGTCTGGCTGTATACCAGAGACTGGTGAATAAAAGAATTACAGCCACCAGTATGAGGGACCGTTCCGACAGATCGCGGGGCTTTTTGCGATCCACCCATATACATAGCCGATGGAGTACGTCCAGGAGCGGATCGCGACCCTCCACGACTTCGGGACCGCGCAGCCGGCGGCGCCGACCGATCGGGCGACTGTGGTGGTGCCGCTGACCGAACGGGACCACGCCAGCCTCGCGGCCGAGCGGGTGCTCTCGACGCTCGAACAGGTCGATCCCGGCCGGGTGCTGATCGCGCTGCGGGCCGACGAGCACGAGATCGCCGACATCGTCTCGTGGGTCGACTCGTTCGACCTGCCGTCGACGGTGCTGTGGTGTACTGCCCCACGGGTCGAGTCGCGGCTCCAGGAGGAGGGGCTCGACGGGACCGCCGGCAAGGGCCGGGACGTCTGGCTCGGCCTCGGAGTCGCCGGCGACAGCGAATACGTCGTCGTCCACGACGCCGACGTGGTGTCTTACGACGCGACGCACGTCCCGCGGCTCCTCTTCCCGCTCGCTCGTGACTATGCGTTCGTCAAGGGGTACTACGCCCGCGTCGAGAACGACCGCCTCTACGGGCGGCTGTTCCGGCTGTTCATCGCGCCGATGCTCCGCGCGCTCGCCGCCGAAGCCGCCCCGGAGCACGGCGGCGCCGGGAACCGTGACCTGCTCGCTTACCTGTCCTCGTTCCGTTACGCGCTGGCCGGCGAGTTCGCGACGACAGGCGCGCTCGCCCACCGGCTCCGCGCCCCCCGTGACTGGGGGCTGGAGATCGGTACCCTCGGCGACGCCTACGACGCGGCCGGCTTCGAAGGGACTGCCCAGGTCGACCTCGGCATCCACGAGCACGACCACCGCTCGGTCGGCGGCCCGGACGGCCTCGGCGAGATGGCCGGCCAGGTCGGCGCGACGCTGTTCACAGTGCTGGAGGAACACGGGATCGACCCCGACTACGGGACGCTCCCCAACCGCTACGGCGCGTGCGCCCGGGACATGATCAATCAGTACGCGACAGACGCGGCGTTCAACGACTTTACCTTCGACCCCGAGGGAGAGCGCGACCAGGTCGACGCGTACGCCGGGGCGATCCGACCGCCGGCGGCCGACGACCGCCTGCCGGCCTGGCGCGACGCCGACCTCGACCCGGAAACCGTCGCAGGGCTCTCCGCCGCCGCGATCGAGGAGCACACGTCCGCAGGGTACGCGAGCCGCCCACATTAATACTGTTGGACGTAATTTCGTGGAGTCACGCGTCACGTTCAGCCGTTCACCCGTGCGAATACAGCCAGGAGAGTGTCACGATGTGACACAGAGTTACGTCCGACAGTATAAGCGTGTGGCGGCGCTATCAGTCGTAAACTACCGCGCCCTGCACCGCTACCGCTGCTCGGTCGCCGAGCCAGTCAGCTGGTGACCATCCAGGTCGTGCTCGAGGAGTACCCCCACTTCTCGACGTCGATGGCGAAGTCGCCCTCGGCGATGGCCGTCATGTTGGTGCCGACTTCCTTGGCGGACAGCCCGAGTTCGTCCGCGATGAGCCGGGACTTGAAGTACGTCTGCTCGTCTGCGTGCTCGTGCAGGTACGCGAGAATCCGCTGCTGTTTCTCCGACAGGCCGGGCGCCTCCACCCGGATGTCCGCGGTCGTGCTCATACCTCACTAGAGCCGGTCCCCACGTATAGCCCGTTTGGTACGATCGATAAATTCGGTTGCCATCCTGCGATTGTCGCCAGTATCCCGTCGTTGTCGATCTTCGCTGCGAACCGTCCGGACGCTGTCGATGGTGTCAGTAGTTTCCGACAGGGCGTTATGGCCGCCAGGACGGCTAGCACGGCGCTGGCGGCGGGCGTGTGTGCTGGTACGCGAGTGAAAGACCAGTCAGATAGTTTCTGAGAGCGGTTCGCCGACGGCGAAGTTGGACTTGACCTCCGTCACTTCGATCTTGACGCGCTCGCCGATCTCGGTGTCGGGGACGATGATGACGTAGCCGCGCTCGACGCGGGCGATCCCGTCGCCCTGCTTGCCGATGTCCTCGATCTCGACGTACCGGATCTCGCCGGGTTCGACCGGCGGCTGGGGTTCGCCGGGTGCACCCCCCTCGGTCCCGTTGGTCGATTCGTCCTCGGAAGCGGGGGCGACCAGCGCCACCCGGTAGCTCTCGCCCGGCTCGACGGAGCCGGCCTCGATCTCACGCCGCGGCAGCTCGACGACGTATCGGTCGCCCTCCGCGGAGATGTCAGCACTGAACAGACACAGGAGTTCGCTCGAGATTTCCACAGTAGTAGACCTCCTCTGCCTTTCCCATCGACTGCCACCGTCAAAGTAGTTGTCGTCTCGGCTCGGCAAATTATTCCCTCGTGTGATATATTCCCACCCCGGGCGCATTCTTCCGGGGAGGCTCAGCGCGGGGTCCCGTCGGCGCGTTTCGGGCCTTCGGAGTCGTAGACGACGACCTCGTCCGCCGCGGCGTCGGTCGGCTCGTAGTTGTCCCGGACGGCAATCGCCTCCTCGAGTTCGCGGACCGCCCGGCGTTTGAGTGTGGCCGCGAGCGCCTCCGCGTCCTCGCGGGAGATGTCCCGGCCCAGCCCCTCGCACTCGTGGGCGCGGACCGGCCCCTCCCGGTCGACGGCGGCGCCCATCGGCTGGCTCGTCCCGCCGAGGTCGACGCTGAACGGGTAGGTCTGACAGATCAGCGGCCGGTCCTCGTAGACGGTGCAGACGCCGCCGTCGGCGTCCCCCTCGTAAAACGTGCAGTCGCCGCAGCCGTCGGTCTGCAGCGCCCACTCGAACGTCTCCCCGCCGGGGCCGTCCGGGCTATCGGAGAGTCCGTAGGGCATCGGCCGCGCGACGTCGCGCCAGTCGTAGTCGCCCCGTGCCTGGAGCTGCCGGATCTCGTCCGGAAAGACGGTGGCGGTGTGCTCCTCGACATCCTCGTCGGGGTCGTCGGCGGCTTCGTCGTCGGCGCCGTCGCCGCAGGTGGCTCCCCGGCAGCAGGCGCCACACTGCGTGCACTCGAAGCCGATGCGCTCGATAACGTCGGCGAGGTCGCTGACGCGGAGTGACCGGGCGCGTTCGAGTTCGCTTTCGAGGCTTTCCACACTGTTTTGTTCGGGTCTGTGGGGAAAAGCACATTGTTGGAGGTGCCGTTGGATTTTTCCGAACTGCAAGAACTGTTTTCGCCGGAACTGTGGCGGTGAAAGCGTAGACTTTCCTACGTGAGCGTGGCGATCCACCGGCGAAAAGCGTTTATGAGGTCTCTTCGGACAGGTTCTCGTTGAGGTCGTTGCCCGCCCCGACGGAGCCCATCTCCGGGTGCCCGTGCCGGCACGATTCGCAGTACCAGTTCTCGCCCTCTTCGATCGTGTACAGCGGGAGTCCGGCGACGACGTACTCCTCGGTGTACTCCCGGCGGACGCCTTTTTCGACCCGGTCGAGACAGACCGAACACGCCTCGTTGGTGTCGGAGACGACGTGCTCTTCGACGCTCTGGGTCGGGCCGAACGTCGTCGGCGGGTGCCGATCCTGGATGCGCCGGTACGTCGGCGGGAACACGCGCAACCCGAGCACGAGCAGCGCCAGCCCGACCATGATCGGCACGGCCGAGAAGCCGGCGGAGACCAGCACGGCGATCCCGGCGATAAACAGCCCCATGCCGGCGGCGAACGCCCCGAGCGACCCGGACTCGTCGCCCTCGTATCCCTGCGGCGGTGCCGGGTCCTCGCCGGGCATCCGTTCGGTCCCGTCGGCACGGAGAACCTTCTTCTCGGCCGTGTACGAGTAGTGGTACCACCCGTAGAGGAGGTTGCCGACACCGCCCGTGAACATCAACAGGAGCGCGTGTACCGCGATCGAGCCGACGCCGCGGTCGACAAGCACCACCTCGTCGCCGGCGTCGTACTCGATATCCCAGTCGTTGGCGACGTAGTCGCTGACCCGCCGCCTGAACTCCTCGAGGGACTGCTCCGACGGGTCGTCGGAGGCGTCGGCCGAGGAGTCGGTCGCGTCGACCGCGCCGACGAGCTGGTGGCCACAGTCCGAGCAGTAGCTGTCGTCCGGCTCGACCGCTTCGCCGCAGTTCGAGCAGTACGACGGCCCGCCGTCGGGGACCGGATGATCGCGGCGATCTGCCATTGGCTTGACGAACGGCACCCACTCCCAAAACTGCTCCTCGAAGAACTGGTCGGCCGGCGTCCGCTCGGCGATGTGGCCGTCGGACATCAGCGTGATGGTGTCGCCGACCTCGCGGGCGAACCCCATCTCGTGGGTGACCACGAGCATCGTCATGCCCTCCGCCGCGAGGTCGCGCATCACGTCGAGCACCTCGCCGACGAGTTCGGGATCCAGCGCGCTCGTCACCTCGTCGAACAGCATCACCTGCGGGTCCATTGCGAGCGCGCGGGCGATGGCGACCCGCTGTTGCTGGCCGCCCGAGAGTTCGGCCGGGTAGGAGTCGGCCTGGTCGCCCAGCCCCACCTCCGCGATCAGCTCCTCGGCCTGCTCGCGCGCCTGGGCTTCGGGGACGCCCTTGACCTCGGTCGGCCCGATCATGATGTTCTCGATGGCCGTCATGTGCGGGAAGAGGTTGAACGACTGAAACACCATGCCGACGCGCTGGCGGAGGCGGTTGACGTCGGCATCGGGTGCGGAAATGGAATCGCCCGCCAGCCGGATCTCGCCGCTCTGGATCTCCTCGAGGCGGTTCGTACACCGCAGCAGCGTCGATTTGCCCGACCCCGAGGGGCCGATGATGACGGCGACCTCCTGGGCTTCGACCTCGAGATCGATGTCCTTGAGGACGTGCGTCCGCCCGAAGTACTTGTTCACGCCCTCGAACTCGACGAGGGCCTCGCCTACCATCGTCGCCTCCCGAGGCCTTTCCCGATGGAGCCAAGCAGCCGCCGCAGCCGCGACCGATCGCCGTCCTCGTCCTCGCTGCTCCAGTCGGCCCGGCGTTCGAGGAGGCTGATCACCAGGCTCATCGTCATCGTCACTGCCAGGTAGAACAGGCAGACCCACACCAGCGGCGTCCAGGGGTCGAGCTGGTTGCTGTTGATGTTCCGGAACACACTCATGATCTCGTGGATCGCGATGACCGTCAGCAGGGAGGTGTCCTTGACGAGGATGATCTGGTCGTTGCCGATCGCCGGCAGGGCGTTGCGCCAGGCCTGAGGGAGGATCACCCGGCGCATCGCCTGGACGTTGGACATGCCCAGCGAGCGGGCCGCCTCCAGCTGGCCGTCGGGAACGGCGCTGACGCCGCCGCGAATCGCCTCCGCCACGTAGGCCTTGGAAATACGGGCGGTGATCGGGGAGGAGGAGATCCGGGCGACGCCCATGATCGTCGGGAACTGGCCGATCCCCCACAGCCGCGGGACGCCGAAGAAGATGACGAACAGCTGGAACAGAAGCGGCGTTCCCCGGAAAAACTCCACGTAAGCCTTGGAGATGCGGGCGGTGATCGGGGAGGATGAGACCCGGGCGATGCCCATGATCGTCCCCAGCGAGACCGAGAGGATGCTGGAGACGACGACGATGAGCACCACCAGTTTGAACGCCTCGACGAACCGCGGGAACACCGACTGTAGCAGCCGGTAGTCGACCTGTGTCGCGAGGATCCAGCCCAGAAACGACGCGATCGCCAGCGCGAACGCGGCCGCGACTAGCTCCCCGAGGCGCTTGACCGCCACGTCGTTCGCGAGGATACCGCCGTCGCTGACGCTCGATCCCTCTTCTGCGTACGTGTCTGCCATGGGTTGACAATGAGACTGGGGGGTAATGAAGCTGCCGTGAACGCTGACCGCGCCGGACGGCGGTCAGCCCGCGAAGTACTCGCTGTAGATCTCGTCGTACCTGCCCGACTCCTTGACCGCCGCGAGCGCCTCGTTGACCGCTTCCAGGAACTCGTCGTCGTCCTCGCGGAACGCGATGCCGTAGTTCTCGACGGTCAGCGTGAGGTACTCCGGCGCATCCTGGCCGGCCTCCGCGGCGGCGCCTTCGCCCTCCAGGAACACGATCCCGTCGTTCTCGTTGGCGAACTCGGCGTTGACCGTGTTGTCGTTGACGACGGCCGCCACCTGGTTGTTGATCAGCGCGTCGAACGCGCCCGTGATCTGGTCGTAGCTCTGGATATCCAGGTCGCCGTCGAGCTCCTCTTTGAGCTGTTGAGCCGCACCCTCGCCGGTCGTATTCTTCTGGACGCCGACAGACTCGCCCTGCAGGTCCTCCTTGGACTCGATGTCGCTATTTTCGAGTACGATCACCGTCTGGTAGGCGGTGAAGTACGGGTCCGAGAAGTCGACCTCCTCGTCGCGCGTGTCGTTGATCGTCATCGCGCTCATGATGACGCGGAAGTTGCCGTTGTTCAGCGACGGGATGATCCCGTCCCAGGCGGTCTTCTGGAACTCGTACTCCAGCCCCATCTCGTCGACGAAAATCGCCTCCGCCATCGCCGGGTCGAACCCCGTCAGGTCGCCGTCCTCGGTCCGGTACTCGAACGGTTTGTACGGGATGTCCGATCCGATGGTGACGACACCGTTGTCCAGCCCGTACGGGTTCTCGTCGCCGTTTCCGTTACCGGTACCATTCCCGTTGCCATTCCCATTCCCGTTTCCGTTGCCATTCCCATTGCCGTTACCATTCCCATTGCCGTTCCCATTGCCGTTGCCTCCCTCGTCGTCGTCGCTGGTACAGCCTGCGAGGGCGGCGACTGTCGTTCCTGCCGCGATCGTTTTGAGGTATTTCCGTCGACGCATGCCCGCTCCTCGTAGCCGCTTCTACTTAAATGAGTCGCCGGATTGAACAGTTCCTACCGCGAGCGGCAGTCGACAGCAGGACGCCGACGACACTGGCTGTGATACTGGTGGCTGTAAGTACGTGAAAACTCGAATTGAGAATCCAGGCGGAACGGGTCTGTCTCCGCAGATAGCAGAGACTGGTGAGTAAAAGAATTACAGCCACCAGTATTATACTGTCGGACGTGACTCTGTGGAATGGCAAGACACGCAAACCGGCGTATGCACACGTTTTCACGTCCGACAGTATCACCACGCCTCACCAGTCCTCGTCGAGCGCCACCGGCACGCCGCGGGCGGCGGCGTCGGCGGCGAACGCGCGTGAATCGGTCTCCAGCGCGTCGAAGGTGTTGTAGTGGATCGGCACCACGAGGGCCGGATCCAGAGCCGCGGCCAGCGCGGCGGCGCCCTCGCGGTCCATCGTGAACGATCCGCCGATCGGCGGCAGGAACACGTCGACGTCGAGTTCGGCGTGCCCCTCGAGGACGTCGGTGTCGCCGGGCCAGAACACCCGCGTCCCGCCGATCGACAGCAGGAAGCCACAGCCGAACCCCTCGGGGTGGACCGGCTGTCCGTCCGCCCGCGTGTGCGGGCCGTCCGGGTGGTTGTACGCCGGCACCGTCCAGAGCGGCACGTCCGCGACCAGCGCCTCCTCGTCCGTCCCGACCTCCCGGACGTCGTGGGGTAGCTCGACCAGCCGGTCGAGGTCGCGCCGGCTGTCGCGGGGATCGATGCCCTCGAAGGCGACGACCGTCGCGTCCGGCCCGGCGACGCGGTCGATCCCGTCGGGGTCGTAGTGGTGGACGTGCGTGAGGAGGACGGCGTCGCTATCCTCGGGACGGACGGCGTCGCCGGCGGGGTGGGCGTCGGCAACCCCGGGGCTATCGGGTTCCCACTCGCCGGTCAGGACGCCGTAGCGGCCGGGGTCGAGGTACACGACGGTGTCGTCGGCTGCCAGCCGCACCGTGGCGTACCCGTACCACTCGATCGTCAGGTTCTGGTACTGGACGGTCATCGACCGACCCTTGGGCGGGACGGAGTAAAACAGTCACGCACCTGCGTGTCCCGGTAGGGGGCTGCTGACGGCCACGCCGTTACTGCCGTCCAACCATCCGCCACGGTTTCTGCCGGCGCGACAATCACTATCATACGGTCGTGCGTGATTCTTTACCGCTGTGGGTTCACTCATACCCTGCCTCAGCTCCTGAAACAGCCGATACTGCGATACGGTGCTGAAAATAGTCACGCACGACCGTATCAGAGACACTCCAGCGATACCGAGCGGACGAAAGCGGTTTCTACGCGAGCGCCAAAGGGGCGGGCATGAGCCTGGACGACCTGACAGACGACGTCGAACAGCGGTACGCCGACCTCGGCGACGAACTCGCGGTGGATCTGGATCGGGAGACGCGCAACGAACTGGCGATGCTCTCGGTCGCGATGGAGCCCGACGACACGGACGAACTCGTCCGGCGGGCGATCCACATGCTGTTCCAGACCACCGTCGAGACCGGGACCCTCGATTTCCACCTCCGCAGCAGCCACGACGTCACCTACGACGAGTACCTCTCCGGCATGACGTTCGAGGAGATGACCGGCGGGCAGTTCCCCCAGCCCAGCACGAACGACGACCGCCGCTACCAGTTCTAGGCTCGCTGCGAACACGCACTCGTGCGGCCGATCCCGTCCTGACGCACAGCGCTCATACTGTCGGACGTAACTCTGTGTCACATCGTGACACTCTCCTGGCTGTATTCGCACGGGTGAACGGCTGAACGTAACGCGTGACTCCACGAAATTACGTCCGACAGTATCACGATCAGTTCACGATCCCGTAGCCACGCCGGAACAGCCAGACGTCCAGCGCGATCACGACGACAGTGCACCCGCTCAACACCATCAGCGCCAGCAGCGGCTCGACGTCCGAGTAGCCGAGAAACCCGTAGCGGACGCCGTTGACCATGTACACCATCGGGTTCGACAACGAGAGCAGGCGGTAGACCGTCGGCAGGACATCCAGCGAGTAGAAGACGCCGCCGAAGAAGACCAGGGGCCGGACGATGAACTGGTTCATCACGGTCAGGTAGTCGAAGTCCCGCGCCCAGAGCCCGCCGACGACCCCGAGTCCGGCAAACAGCGTCGAGATGACGAGCATGAACGCGACGAGATACAGCGGCTCCGCGACCGCAATCGACCGGTCTGTCACGGTGACGAACGCCAGCCCGATGGTCGCGATGATCGCCCCGACCAGGAGCCCGCGGATCGCCGACGCGACGACGTACGCGGCGACGAACATCCAGTTGGACAGCGGCGAGACGATCACCGTCTCGATGTACTCGTTCCAGCGGCCGTGGAAGATCGAAAACGACGCGTTCTCGAAGGCGTTGGAGATGGTCCCGAGGACGATCAAGCCCGGCAGCAAGAACACGATGTAATCGAAGCCGGCGATCTGGTCGATCCGACCGCCGAGAATCACCCCGAACACGGCGAAGTACAGCACGTTCGTGACCATCGGCGGCAGGAAGGTGTTCCCGGGCCGGCGAACGAAGCGGAGGATCTCCCGGCGGAGCAGCGCCCGAACGCCCGTGAGCCCGCCGGCTTTCTGTCCCGCTTCCGCGGCCGTCGTCGCGTCCGTCCCGAGCAGCGAGCCCCCCTCCGACGTGTCGGCACCCGTCCCGCCGTCCGTGTACGGGGCGTCCGTCCGCCCGTCGCTTCCGGGAGCCGTCCGCGAGCCAGTCATAGCGTGCCCTCCGCAGTGCGGGTGATGTCAACGAAAACTTCCTCGAGCGACGCCCGGCGAACGTCCAGATCCGTGACGGTGTACCCCTTCGTCTCGAGGTCGCGGAGCACGTCCGGAACGAGCTCGCTGCCACCGCGGGCAGTAACGAGCAGCCGGCCGTCGTCCATCCGGGCCGACACGACGCCGTCACGGCTGAACTGGGGGGCAGTCGCGGGTGGGTTGGCGAGCCCGATATCGAGCGTGTCCGTGCCCCGGCGGGTGAGTTCGTCTGGTGCCGCAACCTCGACCTTCCGTCCCTGATCGAGGATCGCCACGCGATCGCAGAGGCGCTCGGCCTCCTCGATGTAGTGGGTCGTCAGCAGCACCGTCGTCCCGGCTGCGTTCATCCGTTCGATGATCTCCCAGAGGTCGTGCCGAAGCTGGACGTCGACACCGGCCGTCGGTTCGTCGAGGATGAGGAGTTCGGGGCCGGAAACCAGCGCGCGAGCGAGCATGAATCTGCGCTTCATCCCGCCGGACAGCTGGTGGAAGCGGGCGTCGGCTTTCCCGGCGATCCCGACGATCTCCAGCGCCTCCAGGGCGCGCCGGCTGGCGGTCCTGCGGTCGAAGCCGTGGTAGCCGGCCTTGTGTTCGAGCACCTCCCGGATCGGGAAGAAGCGGTCGACGTTGTACTCCTGTGGCGCGAGCCCGATCCGGTCCCGGACCTCGCGGTAGTGGTCGACGACGTCGTAGCCGAACACTGACGCCTCGCCGCCAGTGGCGCGGACGAGGCCGACGAGCACGTTGATCAGCGTCGTCTTCCCCGCGCCGTTCGGGCCGAGCAGGCCGAAAAACTCCCCTTCGTCGACGGACAGCGAGAGCCCATCGAGCGCCTGCACGTCACCGTAAGATTTCCGAAGATCACACACGCGAATCGCCGCCATTATCGAAAGCGTGGGTCGTCTCGTGGTTAAGGCCGTCGCACTCGGCGAGGGCGCGCGACTCCCCTGTCTGCTCCCCGGCTTACCTGAGCTCCAGCCCGCGGATGGCGACCGTTCCGTCCTCCTCGCCGTCGGCTTCTTCGACAGTTCCGATGAGCCGGCCATCCTCCGTCGCCTCGACGACCGCCTCGGCGTGGTTGTCGGGCAACGCCGCGACGAAGCCGGTGCCCATATTGAACGTCCGGTGCATCTCCGCGTCGGAGACCGATCCCTCCCGCTGGATGAACGCGAACACCGGCTGGGCGTCGAAGGGGTCTGTGATCTCGTAGCGGTGGGGCCCCATCCGGGTGAGGTTCGTCCACCCGCCGCCGGTGACGTGGGCGGCCGCGTGCGTTCCGTGTGCGCGCAGAGGATTCAGCATATCCGTGTAGATGCGCGTCGGCTCCAGCAACTCCTCGGCGATGGAGCGGTCGGGGTTCGGCGGGAACGGGTCGGTGTACTCGTGCTCGCGGGTGACCGCTTCGCGGGCGAGCGTCAGGCCGTTGGAGTGGATGCCGCTGGAGGGCCACCCAACGATTGCGTCGCCTGGCTCGGCTTCGCCGGGGAACAGCGCGCCCTTCGGCGCGAGGCCGGCGCAGGCGCCTGCGATGTCCAGCCCCCGGATGACGTCCGGCATCACCGCGGTTTCGCCGCCGACGAGCGCGACGCCGGCGGCCTCGGCGCCGCGGGCCAGCCCCTCGCCGATCGCCTCGGCGGTGTCGTCGTCCGGCTCCTCCACTGCGAGGTAGTCGACGAACGCCACCGGCTTGACCCCCTGAGCGACGAGGTCGTTGACGTTCATCGCCATGCAGTCGATGCCGACGGTGGAGTAGTTGTCGATGGCCTCCGCCACGAGGAGCTTGGTCCCGACGCCGTCGGTCGCGAGCGCGAGGTACTGGTCGCCGATGTCGACCAGGCCGGCGTAATCACCCGCGAACTCCCCCGTCGCGCCGACGAGCGCGGCCGTCGCCGCCTCGCTCGCGTCGATGTCTACGCCCGTCTCCGCGTAGGTCAGCCCCTCCTCGTCGCCGTCGGCGGCGTCCGCCTCTCCCCCGGAGTGGTCGTCCTCGCTCATGCTCAGGATGCCGACGCCGGCGAGCAAAAGCCCATCGCTCTCGGGAACGTCTACGGGCCGAATACGACCGGATCGCCGACGGGAAGCTTGCCGGCCACATGGCGGACCAGAATCCCCCGTGAATCCCCGTGACGATGCCCACGGGAAACTTGACACCGTCGACGTCGTCCACCTCGCGGGGGCGTCGTCCCCCGACGCGGCCGTCGAGAACGGCAACGCGACCCGTTCCGGCCGGCGACCCGACGCCGTTCCGGCCCGTGTCCGGCAGTATTAGTAGCTGCCCGTCAAAGGGTGCGGCATGAACCACCTGTCGGCCCTCGGGGAGGACGAGTGGCAGCTGCCGCCCCACGCCCACGTCATCGTCCACGAGGCCCCCGACAGGAACGAACTGCTCACGATCTATGACTGCGGCGCGGCCCAGAAACCCCCTTCGGCGCAGGTGATCGGCAACCTCGTCCGGGTCGACGCCGACCACGAACTCCTGAGCCAGCCGACGGGCTACATCGCGAAGCTCCGCGAACCCGCGAAACTCGAACGCCAGGACGACACCCACTGGGTGATCCGGGCCCGCGAGGAGTAACGTGCTCCTCGCCGCGAAACTCGATGTCCCGAAAACACCCCAGATCAAAACCGTTCCTAGTCAGCTTCAGCGAGCACGTGCTCGTCGAGGCTACCGCGTTCGACCGTCGAGCGGTTCGAGGTCGGGTCCTTCCGGACGGTCACGAGGTCGTCGGCGGCGCCGACAAGCTCCTCGTCGTGGCTCACCACCAGGATCTGCTCGACGCCCAGCTCGCGCATCGCGTCGACCAGTTCGACAAGCTGTGAGACGTGACCGTCGTCGAGGAAGACGGTCGGCTCGTCGAGGATCAGCGGCGGCATCGGCGCCGCGCCCTCGATGCCCTCGGCCAGCAGCTGGTAGATCGCACACCGGAGACTCAGGTTGAACAGCGCGCGCTCGCCGCCCGAGAGCTGCTCGGGGTCGAGCGTCTCGCCGTCCTTCTGGTACACCGTCAGCCGGTACTCGCCGTCGAGTTCAATTCGCGCGTACGTGTCGTTCTCGTACAGCAGCTCGAACGTCTCGTTGAGCATCCGTTCGAGGCTCTCGACGTTGCGCTGGCGCAGCTCCGCGCGCAGCTCGCCGTACATCTCCTGGAGCGCCCGCGCTTCGTCGTACAGCGATTCGAGCCGCTCGACGGTCGCGTCCAGCGCCTCCTGGCGCTCCTGGAGCCGCTCGAGCTCCTCGAGTTCGTTGTCGATCCCGCCGATCCGGCTCTGCAGCTCCGACCGGCGCTCGTCCAGCTCCGTCAGCTTCTCTTGCACCTTCTCGAGATACGCCTCAGCGTCCCGCTTTTGCTCGCGGGCCTCCTCGACGCGCTCCTCGTCGAACGCCTCCTCGAGTTCGGCGCGGCGCTCGCGCTTTTCCGCCAGGCGGTCCCGGCGCTCGTCGTTCAGCTCCTCTTTCTCCGCGCGTTGCTCGCGCAGCGTTTCGAGCTCCGCCTCGAGGTCGCCGATCTCCGCTCGCGGAGCGTCCCGACACGCTCGGCCTTTTCCTCGAGTGCGCGTTTACGCTCCGCGAGGAGGTCCTGGAGGTTCTCGCGTTCGGTCTCCAGCTGTTCGACGCGTGACTCGCGCTCGACGAGCGCCTCCGCCGTCTCCAGATCAGCGTCCAGCTCTCTCTCCTGCTCCTGCAGCTCCTCGAGCCGCGCCTCCAGCTCCGCGACCCGCTCGCGCCGGTCGTCGATCGCGTTGACGTGGGGTGACTCCTCGACCGGCTGGCCACACTCCGGGCATTTGCCGGCTTCGAGCAGTTCCTCGGCTTCCGCGAGGCGCCCGCGGGCGCCCTCGAGTTCGGTCTCGCACTCGGCGCGCTGCTCGCGGCAGTCGCTCAGCGCCGACGCCACCGACTCGCGGTGCTCGTCGGCGTCCCCGAATTCGATCGGCGCATCGGCGAACGCCTCGCGCTCCTGTTCGATTTCGTCGGCGAGCTCCTCGAGCTGGTCGCGCCGCTCGGCGAGCAGGTCGCGGGCGTCCGCGACTTCCGACTCGAGTTCGTCCGCTTCTTCTCGCTTCTCCTCGGCCGCCGATTCCAGCTCCTCGGCCTGCTCTTCGCGCGTCTCGCGGTCGCTGTCGTGTTCCTGCTTCTCAACGCTGAGCTCCCGAATCCGCTCGGTCAGATCGTCGATCTCCTCGCGGATCGCCTCGACGCGGGCCTTGACTGCCGCCGCGAGTTCGTCGGGGTCGCGGTCCTCCGCTGCCGCGGCGTCGAGCACGCCGTTGCCCTCCACAGCCGCGTCCACCGCGTCGTCGCCGGACGGCTCGACCTGTTCGAGGAGGTCGTTGCGTCGCTCTCGGGCCGCGGACAGCTGTTCGCGGGTTTCCGCAATCTCGTCCGCGAGCACCTCGCGTTCGCGCTCGGTCTCGCTGATGCGCTCGCGCAGCTCCGCGACGTCCGCCTCGATGGCATCGAGCTGCTCGCGTTTCTCCTCGTACTCCTCAAGCACCGAGGCGGCGCGGTCGCGGGTCTCGCGGGCCTCCTCGCGGTTCTCCTCGAAGCGCTCGATGTCGGACTCGACCTCCCGGAGCTCCGATACCAGCTCGTTGCGCGTCGCGTGGAGGTTCCGCTCCTCTTTGGCTTCGATCTGTTCGGCGACCTCCGAGAGCGCCCCCTGCTTGTCGTCGCGCACCCGGCCGACGCCGACGCGGGCGTCGCTTGCCCGTTCGCGGTACTCCTCCAGTTTACCCAGCTGCAGGAGGTCGTCGATCATGTCCTGGCGGTCGGCCGGCGAGGCGTTGATCAGCTTGTTCACCTCGCCCTGGCGAACGTACGCGCAGTTGACGAACGCCTCGCTGTCCATCCGGAGCAGCTCGGCGACCCGCTGCCGGACGTCGATCGCGCCCTCGATCGTCCCGTCGGGCCCCTCCAGGACGCACTCGGCCGTCCGCGCGCTGTCGCCGGTCGCCCGCACCCGGCGCCTGATCTGATAGGATTCGCCTGCGTGGGTGAACCACAGCTCGACGATCGTCTCCTCGGCGCCGATTGTGACGACCTCCTCCAGGGTCTTCTCCAGTGCCTTCGAGCCGTACAGCGCGAAGAAACACGCCTCCAACAGCGAGGACTTCCCGCTGCCGTTCAGCCCGTGGATCACCGTCACGCCGGTGTCCAGCCGCAGGTCGGCCGCCTCGTAGCACTTGAAGTGCTCCAGCCTGATCCTGTCGAATCTCACAGGTAATCCTCCATCGTGGCCTGATCCTCGGCGGGGTCGAACACCCCGGGATCCTCCTCGTCGAGCAGCGTCGCGACGCGGCGCTGGACGGTGTCGGCGACGTTGGAGTCGGCGACCTTGCTCGCACGGATCGTCTCGTCAAGGTCGCGGGCGGCGGCGCTCAACCCCATCTCGCCGATCCGCTCGGCGACGGCGTCGTCGGGGTCGGCGAAACTCACGTCCAGTTCGCTCTCCTCGGCGCGCTCGCGGCGGTCGGTGACGCGGGTCACCAGCGCGCCGCGGCCCTCGCCGAACTCCTCGACGTTGGCCGGCAGCACCTCGCCACCCTCGCCAGTGATCTCCACGATCACGACCGCGTCCTCGATGTCGTACTGGTCGATCCGCTCGCGGACCCGCTCGGTGCCCTCGCCGTCGCCGAGTTCGACGGAGACGAACACGAACTCCCTCGTGGGCAGGCCGCGCCGGCGGATGTCCACCCCGTCCTCGAAGATGACGAGGTTGTAGCCGCGCTCCTCGCGCTCGGCTGCGCTCGCGCGCTCGGTCGATCCGGAGTAGGTGAGCCACGCCTCGTGGGGATCATCGATCTGTTTGGTTTTGGGGTCGTGGTCGTCGCCGAGCAACATCGCGTCGAACGCGACCGACGACTCGGCGAGCACCTCGCGGGCGTCCCAGTCGCCGTGGTCGAACGGCGCGAACAGGCCGTGGGAGACCAGCGCCGCGTGCTCGGCGTCGCCGGGTTCAAACTCGTAGTCGAGGTCGTCGCGCTGGGACCGAGGCACGAAATCCAGGCCGTACAGGTCGACGTTCCCGATAGTTACGGGCTCAGCACCGAGTCGCGTTGCGAGTCCCATCGACTCGAAGAGGTCGAGCCATTGCCGGTCGCGCTTTGCCTCGTGGTTGCCGACGATGGCGAGGAACGGAACGTCGGCGTCGTCGAGCCGTCGCAGCACCTGGATGGCATCCATGATGTCCTCGAGTGCCGGCTGGCGGTCGTGGAAGAGGTCGCCGGCGTGGACCACCGCGTCGACGCCGTGCTCGATGGCGTCGGTCGCGCCCCGGGACGGGCCTGCCGGTGGTACTGCCGGTACCCGAGGTGGGTGTCCCCGGTGTGGAGTATCCGCGTCATTGGCTTCCGGTAGGTTGCCATCTCCTAAAGGGATTCCCAAACCACGGTGGAAGTGAGTGTCGGTATTTCGTATTCGGTCAGACTCGTGGCTACAGGCAGTGGTCATCACTGACGTCGACCACCGGCCACCACTGACCCCCCACATCTGTTATAGCGATCACTCGGCAACGGAGAGTCAGCGAAAGGAGAAAGCAAAGGGCAGTGAGAACGCGGGGAGGCAGAGTGTGGGAGAGGCGGTAGTTGCAGGGCAGTTCCCCGGCAGCGATTACTCGAGCGAGAGCGTATAGATCCGCTTGCGGGCATCCGAAAACGAGAAGCGTGACTCGACGATCCCCGCATCTTCGAGCCGCGTCAGGGCGTACCGCACTGTCCGCGGCGGCAGCAGCGTCTCCTCGGCCAGCTGGCTCTGGGTCAGCGAGTCGTTGTACTCCAGTACCTTCGCTACGAGCTTCGCGCTCGGGGGGAGCTCCCGCAACGTCTCCAGATCGTCGGGCGCGTTCTCCCGTACCGTCTCGGTTGCACTCATCGTACTACCTGTTCGGAGATACAGACTAATAATATTTGGTATTCTATTTTATTCCTCATGGTTATTCACCCTGGGCGTTCCGCGAGGGCGGATCGGTCAGTTAGCAAACCATTCAGCCGGGTCGGCGGATCGGGGGTACGTTACTTGTTATCACGGTGGAAGACCGACCCGAAACCTCTTATTATTGAAACCGCTACAGTAGGGTAATGACTGATACGGTGGACGACGTCGAACTCCCGTACGACGACGACGCGTCCAAGCAGGAGAAGGTCGAATCGCTGGAGGAGCGCCTGGAGGTGCTCGAGTCCCAGAACGAGGAGATGCGGGACAAGCTGCTCGATGCCAACGCGGAGAACAACAAGTACCAGCAGAAACTGGAGCGGCTGACCCACGAGAACAAGAAGCTCAAGCAGTCCCCGCTGTTCGTCGCCACGGTCCAGGAGCTGACCGACGAGGGCGTCATCATCAAACAGCACGGCAACAACCAGGAGGCGCTGACCGAGGTCACCGAGGAGATGCGCGAGGATCTGGAGCCCGACGACCGCGTCGCGGTCAACAACTCGCTGTCGATCGTCAAGACCCTGGAGGACGAAACTGACGTCCGGGCCCGCGTGATGCAGGTCGACCGCAGCCCGGAGGTCACCTACGGCGACATCGGCGGCATCAAAGAACAGATCGAGGAGGTCCGCGAGACCGTCGAGATGCCGCTGAGGAACCCCGACATGTTCGAGGACGTCGGCATCGACCCGCCCAGCGGCGTGCTGCTGCACGGCCCGCCGGGCACCGGCAAGACGATGCTCGCGAAGGCCGTCGCCAACCAGACCGACGCGACGTTCATCAAGATGGCCGGCTCCGAACTCGTCCACAAGTTCATCGGCGAGGGCGCGAAGCTCGTCCGCGACCTGTTCGAGCTCGCCCGCCAGCACCAGCCTGCTGTCATCTTCGTCGACGAGATCGACGCCATCGCCGCCAAACGGACCGAGTCGAAAACCTCCGGCGACGCCGAGGTCCAGCGGACGATGATGCAACTGCTCTCGGAGATGGACGGCTTCGAGGACCGCGGCGAGATCCGCATCATCGCCGCCACCAACCGCTTCGACATGCTCGACCGGGCGATTCTGCGCCCCGGCCGCTTCGACCGCCTGATCGAGGTGCCCGAGCCCGACGAGGCCGGCCGCGAGCAGATCTTCAGGATCCACACCCGCTCGATGAGCGTCGACGACAACGTCGACTTCGGCCGCCTCGCGGCGATGGCCGAGGGCGCCTCCGGCGCCGACATCAAGGCGATCTGTACCGAGGCCGGGATGTTCGCCATCCGCGACGACCGCACTGAGGTCCGGATGAGCGACTTCCGGGAGGCCTACGAGAAGATCCAGACCGAAGACGAGGACGAGGACGTCTCGCGAACCTTCGCCTGAGCGGCTGCCGTCCGGCGGGGCACAACGCTTTTTTTCGGGCCGGAACTCCACAGGCTATGGATCCGGCGACTGGCTTGTGGCTCCTCGCAGGTCAGAACGGGACCGACGAGGGGAACGGGACGATCCAGCGGCCGGGCTTCGTCCCGGAGAGCGTGCCACAGTGGGCGCTCGACGCCGTCGCGTCGGTCGTGGTGATCGTGCTGGCGTGGCTCAAGCACGCCTTCTCGTCAAGCTGTTCAGCCGGCGCCTGGCCCGCCACTTCGACCGGCCGAGCCTCACCCGTGTCTCGCTGGCCGGCATCCGCGTCGGCGTCTACCTCTTCGCCCTGCTGACGCTCCTCCGGATCAACGGCCTCGACCTGGGGAACATCGCGCTGTCAGTGACGATCTTCTCGGCCGTGATCGGCGTCATCCTCGCGCCGATCGTCGGCAGCATCATCAGCGGCGTGTTCCTGCTGGCCGACCAGCCCTTCGAGATCGGCGACATGATCGAACTGGCTGACCGGAGCCAGCGTGGCTTCGTCAACGACATCGCTGCGGTACACCAAGATCTTCACACTCGACAACACGTTTCTGGTCGTGCCGAACGGCGAGATACGGAAACGGGACGTCATCAACTACTCGGCCGAGGACGCCCGGGTCCGGCTCTCGCTTGACGTGTTGATCACCTACGAGAGCGACCTGGCGGCGGCGCGGCAGTACATGGAGCAGAGTGCGCGGGACGTCGAGGGCGTCATCTCGGGCGGCCCGGGGATCCGCGTCGGGATGGCCCGGTACCCCGCGTCGCCGGACTGCCTCGTCGCCAACTTCAGCGATCACGGCATCCTGCTGCGGCTTCGCTACTGGGTCCACGAACCGTACCGGATCCAGCGGGTCCAGTCGAAGGTCCAGACGAACGTCTGGGACGCCTTCGAGGGCGAGGACGTCGAGATCGCCTACCCGCACTCGCACCTGATGTTCGACGAGACCAGCGGCGAACTGCAGGTGTCGACCGAAGGGGAGGGGCCGATGACCACGGATCTCGAGCGGATCGACGAGGCAGAACTCCCCGATGACTCCGATCCGACTGTCGGTGACAGCGGCCACGGGAACTGATCTGGCGACAAGAACGCTGGCAGCACAAGGACGGCGGCAGGGTGACGGGACGGTCAGGCTGAGGAGACGGTCACGACGTCGCAGTCCAGTTCCTGCCGGAGAAACGCCTCGATGTCGGGGTCGTCGACGAGCCCTCGGACCATCTCGCGCCACCGGCCCGCCTGCTTCTTGCCGATGACGACGATGTCGGCGTCCTCGGCGGCGGCCTCCTCGAGGATCGACTCCTCGACCAGCAACCCCTGCCTGACCGCGTAGCGGGCGTTTGGAACCGGGCCGAACTCCTCCTCGACGGCCCGCTTGAGGTCGCTCCGCGTGGCTCGCGTCGTGTCCTGGTAGAGGTTGATGTGGAGAACGGTGAGCGTCGCTCCCTTCTCCTCCGCGATTCGGATCGCCTCGGCCAGCGTCTCCCGTGAGTGGTCACTGAGCGGGTACCGGACCGGGACCACGACCTGTGTCATCACGCCCACGTTGGCGGCCCCCCCACCTGAGCCTTTCCACTCGGCAACGTTGCCACCAACCAGGTCTTTGTCGGTGGACGCCCAACGGTCGCTCGTGGAATCAATCACTGGTCCGAACGGGGAGACGCTGTTCATCGACCCGACGGAAGGCAAGCGCGGCGCGAAGGGACCGTTCTACGTCGTTTACGCCGACGGCGGCGGCGAGGACCGCTGGGGGTTCTACTGCGGGAACTGCGACACGGCGAACAACGCCGTCGACCCCATGGGACGCATCCAGTGTAACATCTGCAGCAACCGCACCAAAGCCGAAGAGTGGGACGCCGCCCACGAGTGACTGTCCGAGTTTTGTTGTGTCAGTGTCACTAAGATACGTTTAAGCCATCACCCGGAGTATCGGACTGTGAATGGGAGTTGCTAGCACATCCCTCGAACGCGAGGCCGAGTCGATTTTCAGCGACCTCGGGTACACCGTCACCGCAGACGACGGGACGTTGCGCGCACAACGGAAGTGGCGCGTCGTGGAGCTGACACCGATGGCGGAGCCCGACGATCCGCCGGAGTCCGGCGGCCTCCGGTGTTTCGTCACGTGGGAGGATCACGTCTCGGCGCTGGAACGACGCCTCACAGGCGCGGATCTCGACTACGAATGGGCGATCATCGGCGTCGGTGCCGACGACTACGTCGTCAGCCACCACCCGGCCTAGGAACTGTCGACGGTCGTTTCACTCGCTCGAATCGGTGGTAGACCCGTGCCCGAACGTTTAAATCCCAATCCACGACCAGTCCGTGGCATGCACGCCTTTCGTGAGGTCGAGACGGCGGCGTACTGCCCCCGAAAGCTGTACTACCGTCGGCGCTCCCCCGATCCCGAAGAGGTTCCACAGGAAGTCACCGCCAGGCGCGAGCTGGCGTTTCGCTACGAGCAGTTGCTTGCGGACGACCGGGCGATCGACGAGGCGCCGATCGCAGTGACGCCGACGCAGTTCCGATCGAGACTGGGCTGTGCCAAGGCGCGCCTCGACGCCTGGGAATCGCTCGTCGATCCGCCCGACAGGGACGTGTTCCTCGAAGGGCGGGACTGTCGAGGAATCGCACACAAGCTACTCGGCGGCGACCCGCCGTCGCTCTCGCTCGCGTTCGCGGGCGCGCCCCCGGAGAACGGCGTCTGGCACCCACAGAGCGTCCGGCTGATAGCCGCCGCGAAGGCGCTGTCCTGGGAGCGCGAGACCAGCGTCGAGCAGGTGTACGCTGAGTACCCTGCCTACGGCGTCATCCGGAAAGTCGACGTGAGCGTTCGGCGGACCGCCGAGTACCGCGAGGCCGTCCGGATCGCCGAGGCCATCGACGGCCCGCCGGCGCGGACCGACGACCGGGCGAAGTGCGAACCCTGCGAGTACCAGGCGAAGTGTGGCGTCAAGACGCGCTCGCTGCGGAGTCTGCTCGGCGGATGACAGCGTGACGACGTGAGATCAGTGCTCGGCGAGCCAGGACTCGATGTCGTCGGCGAGCGGCCCCCGCCGGTGGATCTCCTTGCGGGCCACGTCGACGACCGTCGAGCCGCCGCCGGGCGTCTCGCCGCCGTCAACGACCACAGTGGCGGACTCGCGGATCCGATCGTCCAGGTCGGCCACGCCACGCGCGCTCGGACGGCCGCTCACGTTCGCGCTCGTCGCGGTCACGGGCGCGGCCTCGCGGAGCAGTGACAGTGCGATCTCGTGATCGGGTACCCGGACGCCCACGCGATCCCGGCCGGCAGTCAAGGCGTCGGGCACCATCGGCCGCCGTTTGAGGACGACCGTGACGGGGCCGGGTAGGAACGCCTCCATGAATGCCCGCTCGCGGTCGCTCGGCGCGGTGTACTCCGCGGCGTGCTCGACGTCTGGCACCGCGAGCGACACCGGGTTCCCGCGGTTGCGGTTTTTCGCCGCGAACACCCGCTCGACAGCCTCGGCGTCGAGCGCGTCGGCCCCCAGCCCGTAGACGGTCTCGGTCGGGTAGACCACGAGCTGTCCGTGCCGGATCGCCTCGGCCGCGTCAGCAATCTTGTCGGCAGATACACCGTTCGCCGTCGCATCGCTGGCGTCGTCTGTCATCGTCCCGAACTCGCCCCCGTTACTCCGACACCCGTTCGACGGCCGCCTCGAACTCGTCGTAGTCGGGGAAGTCAGGCCACTGGTCAGCGGCCCAGGCGTACTCGACAGTCCGCTCCTCGTCGATGACGAACGTCGCGGGCCGGGGCTCGCTGATCCCGGTCATGCCGTCGAGGTCGTTGACGATGCCGTACTCCGCGGCGACGCCGTTGGCGGGATCGGAAAAAAACCGGATGTCGCGGTCCGCGAGGTCGCGCTCCTCGATGAGCGTCTTGTGCTCGTACGGCGAGGAGATCGAGAGTCCGACGACCGTCACGTCGTGCGCGTCGAGGTCGCGGTCGCGCAGTTCGTTCCAGATGTACGTCGCCGGGAACGCGCCGTCCATGGGGTGGAAGACGAGCGCGACCGGGCCGTCGTCGGTCAGCTCCGAGAGCGCGACGTCCTCCCAGTACTCGTCGTTGACCAGCGGCCGTGTGAAGTCGGGTGCCGTGTCGCCTTCTTCGGGGTGGGCCGGTTCCTCGAGGTCGACGACGTCGAACTCGAGATCCATCAGGAGCCCTCCCCGGCGACCGTCGCGTCGGCGGCCGCAGCGTCGACGCCGTGCTCGCCGCACGTCGCGTCGAGATACTCGACGATGTTCGCGCTCTCGGCCATCGTGACGCCAGTGTTCTCGTCGACGATCACTGGGACCGTCCTGACGCCGCTGTGTCGCTTGACGACGTCCCGGTCGGAGTGCATCGGTTCGACGAACCGCGACCGGTACTGGAGGTCGTACTCGTGGAGTTTCCTGACGACGCGCTCACAGAACGGACAGGCCTGCAGCCGGTACAGGGTGATCGCTGGATCGCTCATACCCCCAGTAGGGACGAAGCCAGTGTAATACCTTCGCCCGGCGCATGACAACCCTTTTGACCGGGAGCCGAGAATTAACGGGCCGATGACGAGTCTCTCCGTCCTCGACAGCCTGGCAACCGCCGTCGGGACGGCCGGCCAGCTTGCCGCCGCGAGCGGCGGCGCCGCGACGACGGCTATCCCGGACTGGGTGACGGAGCTGTTCGGCGTGTGGCAGGTGCCGGCGCTGGTCGACGCGGGACTGGCGGCGGAGCTGCTCGGCACGGGGCTTGCGGCGGTCGAGGTGTTCGGACTCGAGCTGTCGGACGCCGCCTTCGCCGTGATCGGCGGACTCGTGCTGTTCGTGTTGCTCGGCCTCTCGGCGTTTTTCTCTTCCTCGGAGATCGCGATGTTCTCGCTGCCGAGCCACCGCGTGGAGGCAGTGGTCTCCGAGGGGAAACGCGGCGCGAAGACGCTGCAGAGCCTGAAGCAGGACCCCCACCGCCTGCTCGTGACGATCCTCGTCGGCAACAACCTGGTCAACATCGCCATGTCGTCGATCGCGACGGGGCTGCTCGCCTACTTCATGGCCAGCCAGGGGCGGGCAGTCGCGGTTGCGACGTTCGGCGTCACGGCGCTCGTGTTGCTGTTCGGCGAGAGCGCCCCCAAGTCCTACGCCGTCGACAACTCCGAGCCGTGGGCGCTGCGCATCGCCCGGCCGCTGAAGTTCGCGGAGACGCTGCTGTTGCCGCTGGTGGTGCTGTTCGACTACCTGACCCGGGCGGTCAACAAAGTGACCGGCGGCCGGGCGGCCATCGAGGAGTCCTACGTCACCCGCCAGGAGATCCGCGACATGATCAAGACCGGCGAGCGCGAGGGCGTCCTCGACCAGGAGGAGCGGGAGATGCTCCAGCGGACCCTCCGGTTCAACCGCACGATCGTCAAGGAGGTGATGACCCCCCGGCTGGACATGACCGCTGTCCCCAAGGACGCCTCGATCGAGGAGGCGATCGAGACCTGCGTCCAGAGCAACCACGAGCGCCTGCCCGTCTACGACGGCGAACTCGACAACATCCTCGGGGTCGTCCACATCAACGATCTGATCCGGGACAGCAACTACGGCGACGACGACACACCCGTCGACCTCGAATCGCTGATCAAACCGACGCTGCACGTCCCCGAGACCAAGAACGTCGACGACCTGCTGACAGAGATGCGCGAACAGCGGCTGAACATGGTGATCGTCATCGACGAGTTCGGCACCACCGAGGGGCTGGTGACGATGGAGGACCTCGTCGAGGAGATCGTCGGCGAGATCCTCGAAGGCGGCGAGGCCGAGCCCATCGAGTTCGTCGGCGACGGGGCGGCGGTCGTCAAAGGCGAGGTCAACATCGACGAGGTCAACGACTCCCTGGGGATCGAACTCCCAGAGGGCGAGGAGTTCGAGACCATCGCCGGCTTCATCTTCAACCGCGCCGGCCGGCTGGTCGAGCAGGGCGAACGCATCGAGTACGACGGGCTGACGATCCGCGTCGAACAGGTCGAGAACACGCGCATCCTGAAGGCGCGCATCTCCGGACTCGACGCCTACCACGAGGAAGCGGAGGGCGGGGAGGCCGCCGACGCCGAGGCGGTCGAGTAGCTCGTAGCGCTCTGTGAGTGTTTTCGGCACCACGTCACGATCACAGCAGCGCGTCGACGGCGAGGAAGCCGCCGTAGCCGACGGTGAGCGCGCCGGCGAGCGAGGCGACCCACGCCAGCACGGTGTAGCCCATCTTCGCGCCGCTGACCTCGCCGCCCTCGCCGCTGGCTGCGTAGCCGCTGCCGATGATCGCGGAGACGATGATCTCGTTGAACGAGACGGGAATCCCGAAGAACACGGCGGTCTGGGCGATGGCAAAGGAGGGGATCAGCGCCGCGATGGAGCGGTTCGGGCCCAGCGCCGAGTAGTCCTGGGACAGCGCCTTGATCATGCGGGGCGCGCCCGTCCAGGAGCCCACCAGGAGGCCGAGGCCGCCGCCCAGCAACACCGCGACCAGCGGGATCTCGAACCCGCCGAGCAGCGGCACGAGCGGCCCGATCGCGAGGCCGACCTGGCTGCCGCCGGCGGAGAACGCGACGAGCCCCCCGAGGCTCAGCAGGAACCGCTGCTGGGCCCGCTCGGGGTCGACCCTGGTGCGGTGGGCCAGCAGTCCCGCGACCGCGCCGGCGACCAGCAACGTCGCGACCGCGTACGTCACCGTCCCCCCGCCGAACCGCTGGACGGTCGCCTGCGCGATCGACGCCTGTTCGTCGCCGGGGGCGAAAAAGACGAACTGCACGTTCGCGAGGACGAGTCCGACGACGCCGCCCAGCAACGGAATCGCCACCGTCTGTGCCAGCCGGTCGCCCCGGAGCAGGCGCGCGGTCGCGTACGCGACCCCGCCGCCGACGAACGGCGTCGCGATCCACAGCGCCGTGATCTGGCGGTAGTTCGCCCACGCGGGGTCGCCGCCCATCGCCAGCCCGACGCCGACCACCGCGCCGGTGACGGTGAAGGCGGTCGCGATCGGGTAGCCGGTGAAGATGCCGATGGCTACGAGCGTGGCGGCGATCAACAGTGCGAGCGTCGCCGCCGTCGCCGACAGCGACTGGCCGATGACCAGCTCCGACCCGACGGCCTCCGTGACGTTGGCGCCCTGCAGGACGGCCCCGAGCAGGCCGAGAATCCCCACCAGGAAGCCCGCCCGCATGATCGAGATTGCGTTCGCACCGACTGCGGGCGCGAACGGCGTCGACCCCGACGACCCGGCGCCGATGGCCCACGCCATGAACAGGCTCGCCAGCCCCGCCACCACCAGCGTGAGCACCGCGCTCGCTGCCACCATCTTCCCGGCCGTATTCGGCCGAGTGGTATGAGGCTGCCGGTTGGGTCGTGACCGGCACCTCGTCGGCCAGGAACCGATCGAACCCACCCGCAGACGCCGCCAAATCTCCTGTTCCAGACTCGGCCGCCGCAGTCGGGTCGGTCGCCGTCGCCGGGTCGGCCGAATCGCCGCGGCCAGTCAGATCCGCGTTCTCCGCGAGGTCGATGGTGTCGACGGGCTCGACGGCCACCTCCCGACCGTCGCGGAGGAAGGCGGCGATCCGTTCGGGCGGCTCCTGGCCGGCCCCGACGACGGTCGTGGTCGCGTGCTCCGGCCGCGCCTCGACCCCGAGCTCTCGTCCATGACGACGGCGCTGCTCACGGCCCCGCGCGTCGGGTCGACCAGCACCCGGCCGGTCTCGTCCTCGACGTAGAACGGCGAGACGGACACCCCGAGATCCAGCAGTTCCCACCCCCCGTCAGCGTCAGTGGATCGCTCGGAGATCTTCCACTGCACGTAGAGACACTCCTCGTCCGTGAACGGCGCCCGACAGGTCTGCTCTGCGGGGCGGGCGACGCCCGAGACCTCCGTCCGGCCGACTGCGACCGCACCCGGCGTCTCTGTAGGCGTGTCACGGACCCGCTGTCTGATCCGGAACTGTTTGAACCCCTCGTGGACCATCCCCAGCCCGACGACCAGCGGGATCAGCAGAAACAGCAGGAGAAGGACGCTCGAGGCGAGGAGGTCGCCGCCCGGGCCCACCTGGTCCAGCACCATACACACGTGGAGACGGAAACTGATATAAAATTCTGGCGCCGGGAACCTGTGGCCCGGAGGCGATAAGGGTGCGCCAGCCGTCAGCTACGATGGGCAGACACCAATGAGCGAGTCCAGCGATCCGGACGACTCCGGGGCCGATGCGCGTGCGCCGGACGTCGGGACAGTCGAGGCGGAGTCGGACGCACCCGTCGTCGAGTCCCGACGGGAGCGGCTGCTGGCGTACCTCCGTCACAACTGGTCCCGGATCGTCGTCGACGCGGCGGTGCTGGCGGCGTGGCTGCTCGTGACGACGCTCGCCTTCCAGTGGTTCGCCCTCCCCTGGTGGCTCCTGTACGTCGTCGTGTTCGTCGGGGTCGTCGTGTACACGCGGGTGACGCCGTCCTGGCGGCGGCCGTACAAGCGTCAGGAACCGTAGCGGCGACAGCGACCGGAGACAACAGCGCCGGGCCGACAACCCAGGGCAGTCCCGCAGTCGCGGGGCCCTCATACTGCCGGACGTGACTATGTTACTCCGAGTGATGCTCATAGTGATTATTGTGAGTCGTTCCAGGATCGACCGCGCGACTACGTGCGGTCGACCCGGTACACAGTCACAATAATCACTATCAGACTGGGGTTTTCGGTTGTCTCAGATGCTGAGCGCCATCCGGGTGGTAACGGAATCACGTCCGGCAGTATCAGATCGGGTAGACGAACCGCAGCAGCGGGAGGACGCCGACGACGATCCACAGAAGGACGCCGGTCCGCACGTGGCCCAGGTCGGCGTCGGGGTCCCGCGCGCTCCGGGAGGCGCCAGCAGCGATGAACCCGATCGCGGCGACGACGGCGACGTGGTGGACGACCGTGTCCAGCGGCAGCGACCGCACGCCGAGGACAGTGTAATCGAACAGCAGCGTGACGAGGAAGGCGAGCGCGGCGACGGCGAACGCGGGGGTGGCGTCCAGCCTGCGGGCCGCGAGGTACGTCAGCACCGGCTCGCCGACGACGAGCACCGGCAGGAAGGCGGCGACCAGCAGCCAGGGGTCGATCCCCGGCAGCGCCCCGTGGGCAGCGATCGACCCGAAGCGGACGAACAGGTACGGCACGGCGACGGCGCCGGCCAAAAGCGCTGCACTACCGGTGTCGTCCCACCGGTCGAGGGCGGTCGCGATCCGGCGCTGGGTCGTCGCGAAACCAACGAGCATCGTTCCGCCGGCGAGCAGCCACTGTTCGAGTTCGACGACGCTGACCCACCCGTCGGCGTCCGACCCCTTGCTGTTCCCGAACTGTTCCCGGCGGAGCTCCGCGTACTCCCGGTCCTGGAACCGCTGGTCGACGTGACTCTGTGCCTCCTCGACGCTGTGGACGGTGTGGCGCAGCCGGAACCAGTCCCAGTGTTCGCGGTGGGCCTGGATCGCCGTCCACGTCCCGTCGGCCGGGTCGACGTACGCCCGGACGTGGTGGCGCGACCCGAAGTACTCGCCGTCGTGGAGGTGGTAGTCCGCCGGCTTCCAGTAGTGGATTCCCTCGCCAGGGGTTCTGAGCGCCAGGTAGCGGACGGCGCCCTCCGCCGGATCCCAGTCGACCCGCGGGCCCTCGATGGTGGCTGACCCCTCGTCCGGGCTGACGTCCTGCTGTTGTTCGGGGACTTCCTCCCACTCCCCGGCGCCCTGTGCGAGGATCCGTTCGACGATCTCCGCGTCGCCGTAGACGACCACGTTGATCGGCAGCGTCCGCGTGGAGTGAGAGATCGTCTGACTGTGGTACGGCCACAGCTGCGTCCCGTCCTCGAGTTCGACATACTCGGCTTCGGCGTCGGCCGCCTGGTCGGCGTCGGCGGACTGGGTGCTCGCGATCCAGCCCCCGCTGACGACGAGCAGCGCGACGAGCAGCAGCGCCAGGGCGGTCGGGAGCGAGGGGCCAGCCGACACGATTGGCGAAACAACGGAACGGAACAATAAAAGCGTTTCATAGTGATTGTTGTGACTCTTTAGGCCAGGCATTCGTCAGACTCCAGTTTCAGGCCGTGAAACCGCCGTTAGTGCGATGTGGCGCCAAAAACAATCACAACAATCACTATCACCGGACTGCACTCCGACGGTGCCGCGAAGGCAACACGTTCATTGCGCTCGCATCGAACACCCAGGTATGTACGCCGTCGTCGGCTGCGACGAGTGCCAGGCGCTGTGGATCGTCGAGGGGCGCCCCGACAGCAGCCAGTGTCCCCGCTGCGGGAAGACCCGCAAGTACGAGAAACGCCGGGAGTTCGTTACCACCGACGACGAGGACCACGCCCGCGAGGTGCGCGCCTCGATGCTCGCCGCCCGCCAGGGCCAGGACGAGGCGTTCGCCGAACTCGATTCGTTCGCGGAACTCGACGCGCAGGTGGACGACGCCGGCATCGACGACGACACCTACCTCGCCGAGTCCGGCATCGACCCCGAGGCGGTCGCCGAGGCCGGCGAGCGCGAGTCGAGCGGCAGTTCGAGTCGTGAGGGGATCGTCCGGGACGCGCTGCGGGAACTCGACGAGCCGACCGAAGACGACATCGTCGCGTACGCGAGCGAGCGCGACGTGCCGGCAGAGTACACCCGGACGGCGCTGCAGAAACTGGTCCGTGCCGGCGAGATCAGCGAGAGCCGCGGGACGTACCGGCTGCTGTGATTAGGGAGTGATATACACCCGGACGTGACTCTGTGATACGTCAGGACACGATATCCACGAGTATCGACCCTGATAGTCCCGAGTTGTGTCGAGATGGGGTAGTTGACAATACAGCGCAGCCTAGTAGTCGATTCGCGTGATCTCCTCGACGGGCCACTCACTCAGAATTTCGACACCGTTCTCGCGGACGACGACCATCTCCTCGACGCGGACGCCCTGCCGGCCGGCGGGTTCCTGGGTCTCGACGGCCATCGTCATCCCTTCCTCGATCTCGATGGGGTGCTCCGGCGAGATGCCGCGCCAGATCAGCGGCACCTCGTACAGCTGCAGCCCCAGGCCGTGCGCCCAGTGGTTGGTGGTCATCTCCCAGGGCTCCTCTGCCCCGTAGTAGTCGGCGTGCTCGCCCGCCATGTCCGGGAACCCCTTCGCGATCTCGTCGGTGGTCGCACCGGGCTCGATCCGTTCGAGCACGTCGTAGAGGTTGTCCCGCGCGATCTCGTAGGCGTCCTCCTGCTCCTCGGTGGGCTGGCCCATCGAGAACGTCCGGTAGTAACACGAGCGGTAGCCCAGGTAGCCGATGTTGTAGAAGTCGGCGTACACCAGGTCGTTGGGACGCAACATCCGGTCGGTGGTGTTGGCCTGGTGTTTCGGCCAGGTGTTCGGGCCGGAGGTGCAGTAGCCGCCGCCGACGAACGCGCCGTGGCGCCACAGCTCCCGCACCGCCTCGCCCCACACCTCTGTCTCGCGCACGCCGGGCTCGGCGGTCTCTTTGATCTGCTGGAAACCAGCCTCGCAGATGGCCGCGACCATGCGCAGGCACTCGATCTCGTCTCCCGTCTTGGTCTTGCGTGCGTCGAGCATCACCTCGCCCGCGGTGCTCGTGTCGACGTCGACGCTTTGGTCCTCGAACGCCGCGACGAGGCCCTGGTTGCCGATGTCCAGCCCCAGCGTCTCGTCTTCCACGCCGTACTCCTGCATTGCTTCGGCGACGAGTTCGGCCATCTTCGAGAGGAGGAACTGCCGGGCTGAGTTGCGGCCGGACGCGCGCGGAACGTTGCCCAGGCCGGGGCAGGCGTAGCGGATGTCCTCCAGCCACGGGCAGTGCTTGCGCTGGTTGCTCGCGTGGTCGGCGGTGTCCCAGTGGACGACGTCGCCGTGCTCGGTCAGCAGCGTGTAGTGGTCGGCGCCGCTGCCGCCGGTCATCGCCAGCCCGGTCACGTACCGGATGTTCGGGTCCGAGACGAGCAGCATCGCGCCCAGGTCGGTGTCCTGCAGGCGGTCGAGCGCCTTCTGCTTGCGCTCCTCGCGGAGCCGCTGGGTGTTGATCCGCTCCTCCCAGTCGACGGCCTGCGTGCCGAGGGTGCCTTCCATGTAGCCGCGCTCGTGGAATCCCATACCGGATGGTCGACCGGCGCTTCATTAACCGTGCCGGTCTGCGTTCGGCACCACTCCTATATCCTGTGAGGTGGTACCAACCCGTATGGTCATTCCAGGCTACGATCCCGAGGACATCGACGACGTCCTCGAGACGTACATCGGCGAGAAGCAGCTAAGCACGTACCTGAGCGAGGAGGAACTCGCCGCCTACCGCAGCAGCGACGAGTCGCTGGTGAACATGCTCAGCACCGAGGAGATACGCGAACTGCTCGAAAAGGCCGACGCGCCGGTCGACATCCCCGAGGAGCACTAACAGCGCAGCTTGACATCCTCTCCGCCCCGAAGGACGGGGCTTCCGCTTGCTATACGTCACCCGACCCCGTCTCATAGTGATTATTGTGACTGTTTACCGGGTCGACCGCACGCAGTACCGCGGTCGATCCCGGAACGACTCACAATAATCACTATCAGGCTCAGACCGGATCGAGGCCGGCGTCTTCCCGCAGGACGTTGATGTACTTCCGGAAGCCACTTTCGAGGTCGTACTGCACCTCGTAGCCGAGATCCTCCCGGGCTTTCGTCATGTCGAGGTTCTGCGTCCAGGGGAGTTCGCCCTCCCCCGAGACTTCGATGTCGGCGTCGGGCATAATCTCCGTGACAGTGTCGGCAGCCTCCTGGACCGTTGCGAGCACGCCGCGGACGTTGTAGACGCGCTGGGTGAGCTCCGCCTCGGGCGCGAAGGCGGCCCGCCGGAACGCCTGGGCGATGTCTTCGACGTGCTGCCAGTCGATCGCCTGGTCGCCGTACTCGACACTGTAGGACTCCCCGAGTGCGGGCTTCTCGACGATGTTCGCGAGGAACGCCGACCCGCCGGTTTCACGGTAGGGGCCGTAGGCGACCGTGGGACGGAGCGCGACGTGGTCGAGGCCGTAGTCCTCGTGGTAGACGCGGGCCTGGTGTTCGTTGTACTCCTTGGTCGCGCCGTACAGCGTGTCGGGGTAGACGAGTTCGTCCTCGTCGACCCACTCGGCGTCGTAGTTGTGTGGCGGGGCGTACACCGCGGCCGAGGACGCCCACGCGACGCGCTTGACCTGGTCGTCGAGGGTTCGCGCGGCCTCGAAGACGTTAGTAGCGCCCCGAGGTGGACGATGCGGGTCGCACCGGTCTCCTTGACCGCCCGGACGACGTCGGTCGGGTCCGCGAGGTCGCCCCGCCGGACCGTCGTCTCCCCGGCGACACCGAGTTGTTCGAGGATCTCCGTGTCCGTCGAGATGTCGTAGGCGACGACGTCGTGGCCCTGGTCGAGCAGGTCCGCGACGGCGTACGAGCCGATGAAGCCGGTTCCGCCGGTCACCAGTACTGTTTCGCTCATACGTACTCCTGGGAGTGCATCTGTGGTTAGCCTACCGGTTTTGACTCCAGTGCCAGACGGACGCCGACCGGCCCGCACGTGACAGGGCCGTCACAACGTGTTGCCGAGCGTACCAAATGACTGCCCAGTCGGCGCTGGACGCTGACTAACAAGTCACTGCGGCACTCCAAGTCTACCTATACTGCCGGACGTGATTCCGTTCCCACCCGGGTAGCGCTCAGCATCTGAGACAACCGAAACCCCCAGTCCGAGCATCACTCGGAGTAACAGAGTCACGTCCGGCAGTGTTCGAACTCTTCGGGATCGTCCTGCTTTGTACGAACACGTGTGTGGGCTCCCGGGCGGCGAGGCGGTCACTGATCGACACCAGCGTCTCGCGGATCGCGTCGGCGTGGCCCCGGCGGGCGTGGACGTCCGAAAGGATGCCGACGGTAGTCACAGTCGCACCCCGTTACTCGTGGAGGCCGCCGACCGACTCGTAAAATGAGGAGGCGAGCTGGTCGGCCATGTCCTCCTCGCGATCGATACGGATGTCGAGCACGTGCGGTGTGTCGGCGGCCTTGCCCGCTTCAAGCGCCTCGCCGAGGTCGCCGGGCTCGGTGATCCGTTTGCCGACGGCGCCGAACGCCTCCGCCACTTTCAGGAAGTCAGTATCGTGGAACTCCACGCCCGCGATGTCGCTGTCCTCGTGCTGCATCTGCCGGACCATCCCGAGGCTGGTGTCGTTGAGCACGACGAACGTCGGTGCGACGCCGTACTCGACGGCGGTCTCGACGCTGTTCATCGTCATCGCGAACCCGCCGTCGCCGGCGACGCCGATCACGTCCCTGTCGGTCGTCAGCGCCGCCGAGACCGCGGCGGGGACGGCCCAGCCCATCCCGCCGACGCCGCCGCTCCCGAAGTAGGTGCGAGTCGCGGGCGTCTGCAGGTAGTAGAGGAGCCAGAACCGGTTGTTGCCCGAGTCGGCGGTGACGATGGTGTCCGCGTCGACGGCGCCCTGGATTTCTTTCACAGCGCGCTGGGGTTTGATCGGGACGGCGTCGGACTCGCAGGCCGGCGCCGCGAACCACTCGCGGGCGTCGGCCGCGCGCTCGATCGCCCAGCCGCTGTCGGCGCCGCCAGCGTCGGTGAGCGCGGCGAGGCTCTCGGCGCCGCCAGCGTCGGCGAGCGCGGCAAGGCTCTCGGCGGCGTCGCCGATCAGCCCCACGTCGGCGGGGTACACCCAGCCCGCGTTGCGGGTGTCGATATCGGCGTGGATGATCGTCTGCTCGCCGGGCCGGATGAACTCCGGCGCCTGCCAGTTGGTGTCCATCGGGTTCATCCGACAGCCCACGACCAGCAGCGTATCGGCCTCGCTGACAATCCTGTTTGCGCCCTCATGGCCGAACGAGCCGATCACGCCCGCTGCGCGCTCGGCGGTCTCGGGGTACGTCGACTTCCCCAGGTAGGAGGTCGCGACCGCACAGTCGTACGCCTCGGCGACTGCGGCGAGTTCGTCGTAGGCCCCGGCGGCGTGGACACCGTTTCCCGCGACGATCACGGGTCGCTCGGCCGCTTCGAGGGCGTCGACGGCCGCGGCGACGTCGCCCTCCGTCGGCGCGGCGTCCCAGGTCCGGGCTTGTTCGCTCGCGTCCCACGTCGGCGGCGTCGGATCCTCGGGAACGTCCTCGGTGATGGCGTCGCCGTCGAAGATGACCGCCGTCGGCCCCGGGCGGTTGGCGACCGCGTGCTTGAACGCCAGTTGCACGGAGCGCAGCGTCTCCGTGGGGGTGCGCGGGAACCACCACTCCTTGGCGACGCCGTCGAGGATCGAGGGCAACGAGAGCCCGCCGTAGTCGCCGCGGGACTGCTGGTAGGGCGCCAGCGTCGAGTACTCGCCGCGCTCGGAGGCCTCCGTCAGCACGACCATCGGCGAGGAGGCCAGCCGTGCCTCCATCTGGCCCATCATGCCGAGGCTGCCGATCCACGGCCCCTGCCCCGCGAGGACGGCGGGTTCGCCAGTCAGTCGGCCGTGCACCTCGGCCATCACGCTGGCCTCGCGCTCGTCGCGGGGCCGCACGACGTCGACCTCGGAGTCGGGCAGGTACTCAAGCAGTTCGATCACGCGCCCGCCGGGGTAGCCAAAGAGGTACTCGACGTCCAGTTCCTCCAGGGTCGCAACGACGGCTGCTGCGGTCGAGGTCATCCGTCGACGTGGACCGTCTCCTCGACGATCATGCGCTCGGTCGCCTCCATGTCGACGAACTCCGCGGCGTCGGCCTGCACCTCCTGGCCGACCTCTGAGTCGAGCGCCTCGTGGTCGTACCCGTCGGCTCGCATCATGAACTGGACCATCGTGACCATGGCATGTGCATCGCGTGCCCCGGACTTTGCTCTGTCGATGGGGCCTCGGGACGGTGTCTGGGAGTTCCGTGACGACTGCGATCGTTGTGACGGGGAAAGCTCTCGGCCGCGTCGCATTATCCTTCTGCCTGTTCGCTCCCTGTCCTTTCCTGAACCACGCTGACCCCGTCGGTCATCCAGCAGCCCTCGTACCGTTCGGCGTCGGATCCGAGCCTGGTCAGCCTGAACTCGTAGCGTCCGGTCTCGGTGGCGTTCTCGAACGTGATGACCTCGACCCAGGCCGTGTCGCTGACCCGCTCCGGCGTGTACCTGACGCTGTCCCAGGAGAGCATCGGGGCGTAGGACCCGTCGCTGATCAGTCGGGCGTAGTCCCTGACACTGCCCACGGCCCGGCGGTTCGACGGCGACGCGAACCGTCGGACCGTCCGGATGCCGTCGTTTGTCGTCTCGTTGTTGTACTTCAGCGCGTTCATCTGGATCTGGACGACGTGGAGATACGACCGGTTACAGGTCGGTTCGAGGCCGACATCCCGGGTCGCAGACGCGGTTATCCGCGGCTGGTCGCTTCCGGCATCGGCATCGGTCTCCCCAGCTCCGTCTCCCTCGTCGATCGTCCGAACGACCGTCAGGTTCGCGGAGTCATCGCCGTCCCCCAGCGGCTCCGCGTCCGTGGCGGTGTCGTCCGTGACAGCGTCCTCGCCACCGAGAAGCGCGGTGATGGAGTCGCCAGCGCCGGCGACGTACACAGCGCCGGCACCCGCCACGAGGGCAACGAGCGCGAGCAGCCCCACCAGCACCACCGGCCGCCCGACCCAGCTCGGCGGAGACTCGCCCTGCGGCGGATTCTGCCGTGCTGGATCGCGGGCATTCGGCTCCGGGGCCGGCGGCAAGTCGGCATACCTGGTCGAGTACGCCGGCACTCCCAGTGTCCGGTCACACAGCGCCTGGGCTTCGTCGACCCGGAGTGCCCACAGCAGCCGTTGCCGGAGATCCGACGGGGTGATGACCGTCGCATCGGCGTCGACGTCCGACGGTTCCTCGACCCTCGTCACGATCCCGTCGACTGCGGCCGGATCGATCCCCGGATCGGCGTCGGGCGCACCGACCAGCAGTTCGGTTCGGGGATCCGCTCCTGTGAGCGTGCGACCGGCGGGCGGATGGCCGAGACGTATCTGCTCGGCCTCGACGGCGA
>PXSQ01000049.1:70098-91959 GCA_003022725.1 Halobacteriales archaeon SW_7_65_23
TGGCGTACCTGAATCACGTCTGGCTGTCTATCTGCGGAGACAGACCCGTTCCGCCTGGATTCTCAGTTCGAGTTTTCACGTACGTACAGCCACCAGTATCAGCCGCTGTGGATCACATTTGCAGCAGAACAAACCAGGTCCGATGAACCCGTCAGAACTCGACGATTTCGCGGATGCCGTCCTGGATGCGGACGGCCTGGGGGAGGTAGTAGTTCTCGACGGCGTGCAGCGGCATCGGGGCGTCGTAGCCGGTGATCCGCTTGACCGGTGCCTCCTGGTAGACGAGCGCCTCCTCCTGGATCGTTGCCGCGACCTCTGCGCCGACGCCGCCGGTCCGGGGGGCCTCGTGGACGACCGCCGCGCGGCCGGTCTTCTTGAACGAGCGGGTGATCGTCTCCGTATCGAGCGGCGAGAGGCTCCGCAGGTCGACCACCTCGACATCGATCCCCTCCGCGGCGAGTTCCTCGGCGGCGATCAGCGACGGCTGGGTCATCGCACCCCAGGTGAACACCGAGACGTCTTCGCCCTCGCGGCGGACCGCCGCGGTCCCGAGGGGGATTTCGTAGGACTCCTCGGGGACCGGCTCGCGGAACGCCCGGTAGATCAGCTTGGGTTCGAGCACCACGACGGGGTCGGGGTCGCGGATCGACGCGGCGATCAGCCCCTTCGCGTCGCTGGGCGTGCTCGGCGTGACCACCTTCAGGCCGGGCTCGTGGACGAAAAACGCCTCCTTCGATTCGGAGTGGTGCTCGGGCGCCTTGATCCCGCCGCCGTACGGCATCCGGACGACGAGAGGGACCGAGTACTGACCGCGGCTGCGTGCGCGCAGGCGGGCGGCGTGGCTCACGAGCTGGTCGAAGGCGGGGTAGGAAAAGCCCATGAACTGCATCTCGGCGACGGGACGCATCCCCGAGAGTGCGAGGCCGATCGAAGCGCCGACGATCCCCGACTCGGCGAGGGGGGTGTCGACGACCCGCTGCTCGCCGTACTCCTCGTATAGCGCCTCGGTCGCCCGGAACACGCCGCCGTTTTTCCCGACGTCCTCGCCGAGTACCATCACGCTGTCGTCGCGGGCCATCTCCGTGTGCAGGCCGTCACAGACCGCCTCGACGAGCGTCAGTTCCTCGGCGCCGTCGGAGTCGGTCACCGCGTCCTCGTTGACCTCCGCGTCAGTGGGCGGCCCGCGCGTGTTGTCGTCGGTTGCGCTCACTGTAGCACCTCCGAGAAGGCGTCGTCGCCGTACTTCTCGCGCAGGCGTTCGAGTTCGTCACGCTGCGCCTGGAGGCGCTCGGAGGGCTCCTCGTAGACGTGCTCGAAGATGGCCTCCGGCTCAGTCTCGTAGGCCTCCGCCTCGTCGATGGCGGCCTGGATCCGCTCGTTGACGCGCTCCTCGATGGCCGCCGCGCGCTCGTCGGTCAGGATCCCCCGCGATTCGAGGAACGTCGCCATGCGGTCGACCGGATCGCGCTCGCGCCACAGTTCGGCCTCCTCCTCGTCGCGGTACACCGATGGGTCGTCCGAGGTTGTGTGAGCGCCGTAGCGGTACTGGACCGCCTCAATCAGCGTCGGCCGGCGCTCGTCGTCGACCGGGTTCTTGGTCTTCTGGAGCGCCCGCCGGGTCACCTCGTACACCGCGAGCGGGTCGAGACCGTCGACGCGCACGCCCTCGATGCCGTAGGCGTTGGCCTTCTCCGCCATGGTCTCGCTTGCTGTCTGGCGGTCGCGGGGCGTCGAGATCGCGTACTGGTTGTTGTTGCAGACGAACACCGCGGGCACGTCGAACACGCCGGCGAAGTTCAGCCCCTCGTGGAAGTCGCCTTCGGAGGTGGCGCCGTCGCCGAAGTGACACAGCACGGCGCGGTCGGTACGACCCTGGATCATGTCGCCCCAGGCTTTGCCCATCGCCTGTGGCACCTGCGTCGCGATGGGGATGTACTCGGGGACGACGTTGACGTCGTCGGGGATCGCGTACCCGTCGCGGTGGCCGTACAGCGGCTTGAGCAGCGAGGCGAGCGACATCCCGTGGACGTACTTGGCGGCGTGCTCGCGGTAGGTCGGGAACAGCCAGTCGTCGGGCGCCAGCGCGTAGCTCGTCGCGACCTGCGCGCCCTCCTGGCCTGTCATCGGCGCGTACGTCGCGATGCGGCCCTGGCGCTGGAGGCTGATCGCCCGCTGGTCGAACCGCCGCGCGAGCAGGATCGCCTCGTACATCGCCAGCAACTCCTCGTCTCCGAGGTCCGGGACCTCCGCCCCGGGCCTGACGTTCCCGCCGGCGTCCAGTATCTGTACGTAGTCGGTGTTCGATCCGTCGTCCGAGCCGTCGTGTGGCCCTGATCCGTATTGCGTGTTCATGGTTGTTGTATCCGCAGCCGTCGTTCGTTGGCGATGCGTCGGAACACGGTGCCGCTGGCAACGGCGTCCGTGTGGAGTGGCGCGCACCCGGACCGATCCGGGACGTTACGCGCGACCAGTAAATTTAAAAAATCCGAGAAAAGCGAACGATGTGAGCCAGCTGGGGGTTCGTGAGCAGTGTACTGACGGCTCGCTGGCGACACAAGCCTCGGGGTTGGAGCCCGATTGCATACTTCAGAAATGATCATGGACTTAAATAATTCTTCTGCAAGACGTGCTAACATTACCCACGATACTGATGAACACCCGACAGCATTTCACCGGAGGGCGAAAACCCGGCCTATGGCACTGTGGTGTGGTAACATGGGGTGCCCGCGAGAGAAAGAAATCGCGGGCGGCGCCCACGCGGAGAGCGCCCCCGGAACACACAAGCCCTCGCCGAACGTGGCTGGGAGTATGCCACTGCCTTCGGTGCTCGACGGCGAGGCAGCGATCGACACGCACGCCCATCAGCCGACCGAGGAGTTTCTCTACGACGCGGGCGGGCAGATGATGCGCGACGCCGCCGACCGCTTCGGGACGGACCTGGAAACGGACACGTACGAGAGGATGATCGAGGAGTACCACGCGGCCGGCGTCGGCCGGGCCGTCCTGCTCGGCTGGGACGCCGAGACGAACACGGGGAACCCGCCGGTGCCCAACGACTACGTGGCGGAAGTCCGCGACGAGTACGACGACTTTTTCGTCGGCTTCGGCTCCGTCGATCCCCTGAAAGACGACTGCGTCGAGGAGGCGATCCGCTGCGTCGAGGACCTGGACCTCTCGGGGTTCAAGTTCCAGCAGATCGCCCAGGGGTTCGACCCCTCCGCCCCCGAACACGAACAGCTGTTCGAGACGATCGAGGACCTGGGCGTCCCATGCGTCTTCCACGGTGGTAACTCCACGCTGGGCGCGTGCGCGCCCGGCGGGCGCGGCCTGCAGATCAAGTACGGCAACCCCATGCTGCTCGACGACGTCGCGGCCCGGCACCCGGATCTGCGGATCCTGATTGCCCACCCCGCATTCCCCTGGGAGAAAGAGCAGCTAGCGATCTGCCAGCAGAAGGGCAACGTGTACATGGACCTCTCGGGGTGGATGCCCCGGTACGTCGACGACCAGGTGCTGCACTACGCCAAGACGCTGCTAAAGGACAAGGTGATGTTCGGCACGGACTACCCGATGATCGAACCCGAGCCCTGGCTGGAGCAGTTCGCGGAACTCGACTTCCCCGAGGCGGTCCAGCGCAAGATCCTCTGGGAGAACGCGGAGTCGTTCCTCGGCCTCTGATCGGGCGGCCGAAATCATTTCGACACACTAATACGACGAGCGCACACACGACCGGTAATGACAGAGGTAGCCCGCTTGCGCGACAGCACGCAGATCCTGCTGCCAAGCGGCGTGCTCGCCGGTATCGGGGCGGACCTCGAAGAGGAGTTCACGGTGACGGTCCGCAACGAGGACAAGGGAGTCCGGATCATCGGCAGCCCGGTCGAGATCAAAAACGTCTGTGACTTTCTCGCGCGGAACGGCATCGCCGTCGCGTAGATGTGCGCACGGATCGGAGGCTGCGGACCGGAGTTTTTTGGCGCAAGACCGTCGAGCACCGCCTGTCGCCTGCAGGTGCTGCCTGCAACAGGTTCGCACCCGCGGGTAGAAAAGGAATCGTTTAAACCGATCCCGACGGACTACCGGATATGGCTGAAACGATCGAAGTACTTGTACCGGGGGGCCAGGCAGATCCTGGGCCGCCGCTGGGTCCCGAACTGGGGCCGACACCCGTCGACGTGCAGGCGGTCGTCCAGGAAATCAACGACCAGACGGCAGCGTTCGACGGCACGGAAGTGCCCGTCACCGTCACCTACGAGGAGGACGGCTCCTTCGAGATCGAGGTCGGCGTCCCGCCGACTGCCGAACTGATCAAAGACGAGGCCGGCTTCGAGACCGGCAGCGGCGAACCCCACGAGGAGTTCGTCGCCGACCTCTCCGTCGAACAGATCAAGCAGATCGCCGAGCAGAAACACCCCGACCTGCTCTCCTACGACCTGAAAAACGCCGCGAAGGAAGTCGTCGGGACCTGCGTCTCGCTTGGCGTCACCATCGACGGCGAGAACCCCCGCGAGTTCAAACAGCGGATCGACGACGGCGAGTACGACGAGGTCTTCGCCGCCGAAGCCGAAGCGTAGCGAGGCTGGCGGCGACGGCTCGAAAACGAGCGCAGCGAGTTTTCGGCGGCCTTGCCGGCTCTCTACGGAACGGTCGAGCCGCCGCTCAGCGGACGAGTTCGGACTGTCGTTGGGAACTCAGTTATATAACTGCAATACGGCCCCAAATTTTATTACCATGGCGCACTCAGAACCACGTGGAGGGGTGTTCTGACGAACCCTTTCCTCCAGCTCCCACCCAGTGCCCGTTTTCGCCGATGGGCGGAGCCCGCCCCGACTGACGGGGGATGCACAACCGGACTCCGCGCCGCAGGCGATCATCCGTTTTCCGAGAATCAACTGATCGTGATCCAGCCGTCGCTGGTGACGGCGACATCGAACTCCCCGGCAACGAACTCCAGTTCCCAGGTAACGCCGGTGCTGTCGGCAGCGTGGTCGAGGAGTGACTCAAGCGCGTCGGGGTCGACGTAGTCGTACAGGACGGTGTCCGGCGGATCATCGCCCTGTGCGGTCGCCAGCGTCCGGCAGATGGCGACGACGGCGGACTCGTCGCCGGCCGGGTCGAACCGGCTGCGATAGGGGGTTCGTCCGTCGCGTGATCCGGGGTTCTCGGTCGAGCGTGACATGCTGGCAGTTCACAGGGGCCGGTAATCAATCCCCGTCAGACGTCCGTCATGTGGATCGGCAGCGTTACTGTCGGGAGACAGTAGCGGCAGCGAATGGGAGCAGAGGAGGGCGACGCGGCGGGACGAAAGCCCTTTTGCGTATCGGCGGCCCACACACCGATAATGGGGCTCGAAGAGGAGATCGAGGAGATCGAAGAGGAGATCGCCAGCACGCCCTACAACAAGTCGACCGAGCAGCACATCGGCCGACTGAAGTCCAAGCTCGCGGAGCTGAAAGAGGAACTGGAGCGCAAGCAGTCCTCCTCGGGTGGCGGCCCGGGGTACGCAGTCGAGAAGACCGGCGACGCGACAGTGGCGCTGGTCGGGTTCCCCAGCGTCGGGAAGTCGACGCTGTTGAACGCGCTGACCAACGCCGACAGCGAGACCGGCTCCTACGAGTTCACGACGCTGGACGTGAACCCGGGGATGCTCCAGTACCGGGGGGCGAACATCCAGCTTTTGGACGTACCGGGACTGATCGAGGGCGCCGCGGGCGGCCGCGGCGACGGCCAGGAAGTTCTCTCCGTGGTCCGCACCGCCGACCTCGTCCTCTTTCTGCTCTCCGTGTTCGAGATCGACCAGTACGAGCGCCTCCACGAGGAGCTGTACAGAAACGGGATCCGCCTCGACCGGGAGCCGCCCCGGATCTCCGTCCGCAAGAAGGCCAAGGACGGCATCTCGATCACGTCGAGCGTCGACCTCGACCTCGACGAGGGGACGATCACGAGCATCCTCCGGGAACACGGCTACGCCAACGCCGACGTGACGGTCGGCGAGCAGGTCGACATCGACCAGCTGATCGACGGCATCCGCGACAACCGCGTGTACCTCCCCTCGCTGGTGGCGGTCAACAAGGCCGACCTCATCGAGCCAGACTACGCCGAGACGGTCAACGAACAGCTCCGCGAGCACGACATCGACCTCGAAGAGGCGATTTTCATCAGCGCCGAAGAGGAGCGTGGCCTCGACGCACTCCGGGACACCATCTGGGAAAAGCTCGGCCTGATCCGGGTGTACATGGACAAGCCCGGCCGCGGGGTCGACTACGAGGAGCCGCTGATCCTCTTCGAGGGCGACACGGTCGGGGACGCCTGCGAGAAACTCGGCGGCGAGTTCAGCGAGCGCTTCCGGTTCGCCCGCGTCAGCGGCCCCAGCGCGAAACACGACGAACAGCAGGTCGGCACGGATCACGAACTCGCCGACGAGGACGTCCTGCGCATCCTCACGACGAAGTGAACGGCTGTTCTCATACTGGTGGCTGCTGGCCTCGCAGACCACATCCTGGTGGACTGAACGGGCGTTGACCGGCGACACGCTCATTACTCCGTCAGCGGAATCACCAGGTCGTCACTGTCCCGGTGGAGGGACGTCTCGAACGGCTCACAGCGGGTCGCCATCGCTTCGTGGAGCCAGTCGACCGCGTCGCCGGTCGCCGGCCCCACCGCGTACTCGTCGATCTCGATCGGCTGCAGTCTGACGGACTCGAAGCGCCCATCCGTGATCCCGAGGACGAACAGGAAGCTTCGGTCGTTTCGCAGCTCCGGTTTGACCGAGTAGTCGTCGACGACGTCGCCGGTGTCGTAGAGGATCGGCCGGCCGCGGTGGACCTCGACCCCCTGCACGACGTGTGCGCTGTGGCCGTGGACAACGTCGACCCCTTGCTCGATCAACCACCGGCCGAACTTCCGGTGCGTTTCCTCGGGATACGGCTCCCAGTTGGGACCCCAGTGGAGCGAGGCGACCACGATGTCCGGCTCCGTCTCCCGGGCGCGGTCGAGCAGGCGCGTGACAGTCCGCCGGGTCTCCGGCCGGTCGAGTTCGAGCGGCAGGTACGCCGTGCCGGGGTCGTCCTCGCCGGCGCGGTACTCGGACCAGCGCTCGCTGAGCCCGATCACGGCGACGTCGAGCGGCCCCGCGGAGACGGTCGCGGGCTCGATTGCGGCGTCCCAATTCGGTCCGGCGCCGGCGTGGGCGATATCCCCCGCCGAGAGCGACTTGCGGGTGTCACGGAGCGCCGTCGCCCCGAAATCGAGGGTGTGGTTGTTCGCGAGGCTGACGTTGTCCGGCCAGCGCTCGCCGCGCGTCGAGAGACAGCACTCCAGGTTCAGCACGAACCCGTCAAGCGCCCGCAGGCGGTCCCCGAGCGCCCCCCAGATCCCGGCTGGATCGTCGGCGTCGCGCCAGCGCTCGTCGACGCGGCGCCCGAGCATCGCGTCGCCCGCAAAGCCCAGACGGGCGTCGACCGACGCTGACAGAGCCCGTTCCTCGTCGTTCCCGGTTGATGCCGTCGGCGCGCTCAACCCAAGGCAGCCGCCGAGCGCCGCGGCCGCCGGCGCCGCGCTCGCGAGCACGTGCCGGCGCGTAGGCAGGCTCCGTTCGTCTGCGTCCGCGCCCGAATCTCCGTCCACGTCCATCAGCGGAGCAACGCCCTCCTGTCAGATAATTGCTCCGAACCCGTGGGGCGACAAATCACGGTACGCGGTGGCACCAATCACACATCATTTTAGAGGACGGGGTCCCTATTGAAATTGTGAGTGACGAAACCGGGCGCCGGAATCTCCGAATGCCCAACGACGACGAACTGTTCGCCGTAGTGACACAGCACGACGGCGGGAACCACGTCCGCGTCCGCTGCGAGGACGGGAAAAACAGGATGGGGCGAATCCCCGGACGGATGAAGTACCGCATCTGGATCGAGGAGGGCGACGTCGTCCTCGTCGAGCCCTGGGACTGGCAGGACGAGAAAGCCAACATCGAGTGGCGCTACGACAGCAACGACGCCGACCAGCTGCGCGCCGAAGGACATATCGAGTGATGACCCGCGGTCGCCGACGCGCCGACTGATTTTCACCCACCTGTCCGCTGGCTGTGCCCGACGAGCCGTCGGCTCGCGACGCCCCCGAGTTACTCCTCCGACGGCTGCAGCCTGTCGAGTTCCTCGATGACCCGGCGTGCGTCCTCGATTTTCTCCGCCGCGCGGCGATGGAGATTGTCGACGTTCGACGGCGAACTGTCGGTCACCTCCGCGACGGCCTCCCGATCGAGGCCGGCGACCTCCCGCAGGAGGTACGCGAGCGCCTGCCGCTCGGTCAACACGGGGCCCGCGAGTCGGTCAGCGATCCCCTCGGCTGTCCCGACGACCTCCGACCGCTCGGCGGTCTGGAACGTCCAGTCCCCGCAGTTGTGACAGATCGAACTGACTTCCACCCGGAGCGGCGCCGCCTCGTGTACCATCGGAAACCCGCAGACTGAGCAGGTGAACGGCCGCTCGACTGACTCCACGACGCCGGCTTCAGGCCCTGCCTGATCCCCGGACTCCTCATCCTCCGCTGCCTCCTCCCGGTCCGGATCGGTGTCGGGCATTGCATTGAAATTGATGCAATCAGCGAATATAAGCGTGTGGGTCGTCCACAGGTCCGAGCTCTCCATTCACAGCGTTACTGCTGGCCCATCAAGCCACTCCCTGGCGGACTGAAAGGGCGTTCACGGCGCTGTGCGCCGAGGGCTTTCTACGTCTTAGTGACACTCACCGTCGCACCTCCCAGCGAGCCAGTAGCTCAACAAACGTAAGGGAAAAACCGAAAAAACCGGTCGCCTCCCGTCGTCAGAACGACGTCGGGGTGGACCCGGCCCTTAGTTGCGGACGACGTTCGTCGCGCGGGGGCCTTTCGGTGCTGATTCGATGTCGAATTCGATCTCTGTGCCTTCTTCGAGGTCCGGGCCGCCGACGTCCTCCATGTGGAAGAAAACGTCCTCGTCCGCATCCTCAGTCTCGATGAAACCGTAACCGCCAGTGTCGTGGAAGAAATCCACCGTACCGTTTGCCATTGCGAATGGACAAACGCCGGAGATACGGATAACGCTTCCGATCATTGTCCACTATCTCTGCCATTTCGTTGTGTTTTGTTAATCGAGGAATCCAGACAAGAACACGAGTATCGGACGAACTCGGACGAATTTACCCAGAACCGGACGGGAGAACGGCGATTCCCGCCGGATCGACAGTTCCCGATTGCGCGTGTCATGGTACCGATACACGTACCACCGCGGCGCCGGGTGTCGATAGATTCCTGTGGCTGCGCCCGAATGGAGGGGTATGGACGGCGACCTCGCACGGACGCACGACCTCGGGGAGGCGTACGCACGCGAGCGGGACGCGGCGGACCCGCTCGCCGACTTCGCGGATCGGTTTCACCTGCCCGACGAGCTGTACCTCGACGGCAACTCGCTGGGGCCTGTCTCGGACGCCGCTGAGCAGCACGTCGACGCGATGCTGTCGGCCTGGCGCGAGTACGGCATCCGCGGGTGGACCGAGTCCGATCCGCCGTGGTTCGCGTACGGCGAGTCGCTGGGCGACGACCTCGCGCCGCTGCTCGGCGCCGCGGGCGAGGAGTGCATCGTCACCGGCACGACGACGGTGAACATCCACACCCTGATCGGCACCTTCCTCGACACCCTCGACGCCGACGACGACCGCGGCGTGCTGGTCAACGAACTCGACTTTCCCACCGATCACTACGCCATCCGGGCACAGCTCCGCCAGCGCGGGCTCGACCCCAACGATCACCTCCACCTCGTCGAAAGTCTCGACGGCCGCACCATCACCACCGAGGACGTCGTCGCGGCGATGGACGAGCGCGAGGTCGGCATCGTGTTCATGCCGTCGGTGCTGTTCCGCAGCGGCCAACTGCTCGATGTCGAAGCGATCACCGAGGCGGCCCACGAGCGCGATGTGCTCGCGGGGTTCGACCTCGCACACTCCGTCGGCGTCGTCCCCCACGAGCTGTCGGCCCACGGCGTCGACTTCGCGGTCTGGTGCAGCTACAAGTACCTCAACGCCGGGCCCGGCGCCGTCGCCGGGCTGTACGTCAACGAACGGCACTTCGGGACGACCCCCGCGCTCGCGGGCTGGTGGGGCCACGACAAGGAGACGCAGTTCGACCTGAACCTCACCTTCACGCCCGCCGACGACGCCGGCGCCTGGCAGATCAGCGCCGTCCCGATGCTCAGCACCGCGCCGCTGGCGGGCTCGCTGGAACTCGTCCGCGGGGCCGGCATCGACCGGATCCGCGAGAAGTCCCTCGAACTGACGTCCTACCTGATGACGCTCGTCGACGAGCGGCTCGCCGAGCGGGGCTGTACCGTCGGGACGCCCCGCGAGCCCGAGCGGCGGGGCGGCCACGTCGCCATCGAACACCCGGACGCCTACCGGCTCAGCCAGGCGCTGCGGGACCGCGGCGCCATCGTCGATTTCCGGGAGCCGAACGTGATCCGGGTCTGCCCCGCGCCGCTGTACGTCGGCTTCCGGGAGGCCCGCGCGTTCGTCGACCTGCTGGCCGACCTCATCGACGAGCGGGTCTACGAGGCGTACGACACCGAGCGCGGCGACGTCACGTGAGACGCGACGCCGGACGCGGCGACGTCACCTGATCGGTTACGGTTCGCCGGCGGCCGTCTCCGCTCCACCGTCCCTGCGCCGGGCGATTACCTGCGAGATGCGGGTGCCGTCGACGTCCGTGACTTCGATGGCGAAGCCGTTGGTTTCGACGCGGTCCCCGACCTCCGGCGCGCGGCCGAGGTGGTCGAGGACGAGGCCGCCAATCGTCTCGGTGCCGCCGGGATCGAACGCGGCGTCGAGGTCGTCGTTGACCTGCGCGATCGGGACGCCGCCGTCGATGGCGTAGCTCCCATCGGTGATCCGGGTGATCGAGGGCTCGCCCGCCGGCGAGTCGAACTCGTCGTGGATCTCGCCGACGACCTCCTCGATCAGGTCCTCGACGGTGACGATCCCCTCCATGGCGCCCCACTCGTCGATCACCGCCGCCATCTGGTTCTGTTCCTCCTGGAGCCGCCCGAGCAGTTCGTCGACCGCGACCGTTTCCGGGACGATCGTCAGGTCGCGGGTGAGGTCGCTGACCGGCACCGACTCCCACTGTTCGTCGGCGTCGACCGCCGTCAGGACGTCCTTGACGTCGACGAACCCGAGGATCTGGTCCTCCTCGTCGATCACCGGGTAGCGGGTGTGGCCTTCCTCGGCGACGAGGTCCCGCAGTTCCGACAGCGTCGTGTCGGGGGCGACGCTCACCACGTCCGGCCGCGGGATCAACACGCTGCGGGCGGTCATGTCGTCGAGTTCGAACACCTGCTCGATCATCTCGACCTCCTCGCGGTCGATCTCCCCCTGCCGACCGGAGCGGCTCAGGATCAACAGCAGCTCCTCCTCGTCCAGCGTCTCCTCGGTTTCGGAGGCCGGCTCGACGCCGAGCAGCTTCGTGAATGCGTTGGCGGTCCCGTTGAAGACGATGATTCCAGGGACAAAGAGGTAGTAAAACAGCCGCATCGGCGGGGCGATCAGCAGCGACAGCCGCTCGGCACGCTGGATGGCGATCGTCTTCGGCGCGAGTTCGCCGAACACGACGTGCAGGAACGTGATGATGCTGAACCCGATGGCGAACGCGACCAAATGGAGCGTGCCGGCCGGCAACACCGGCTCCAGCACCGGCTCGATCAGCGCCGCGACCGCCGGTTCGCCGACCCATCCCAGGCCCAGCGAGGCGATGGTGATGCCGAGCTGCGTCGTCGCGAGGTAGTCGTCGAGGTTGTCCACGGCCTGCCGCAGGGCGCCCGACCCGGCCCGGCCCTCCTTGACGAGGCGGTCGACCGCAGTCGAACGGATCCGCACCAGCGCGAACTCCGAGGCGACGAAAAAGCCGTTCAGCACCACCAGAAACAGCGCCAGCAGGAGCTGGCCGGTCGAGAGCACGAGGTCGACCATCAGGCCGACCCTCCCGCCGCAGGGGCGAAGACAAGGGCGCGTGCAGTCGCCGCTGCTTCGCTGACGGCGTGTGCGCTCATACCGGACCTTTCCACGGCGCCAATAAAAGGGTGCTCCCGATTCTTTTGGTGGGCTACGACTCCGCAGGCTGGCGGGACTGCCACTCGGCGACGACGTCCTCCAAGTCGGCGACGGAGATGCGGAGTTCGTGAGCGGGTTTGACACCGCCGAGGTAGGCGTTCCGGTCGGGGTTGCCGCCCGGCACCGGGTTCAGGGCGTCCTGCAGGTCGTCGGTCAGGTAGTGGTGGCCGCCGCTGTTGACCTCGCTGATCGGGACTGCGCGGTCGAGCAGCCCGCCCGGCGGCGCGCCGTCAACGATCACGAGCCCGTCGCCGTCGGTGACCTGGCCCGTCGCCTGGAAGCGCTTCGCGTGGGCGTTCTCGGCGTGGTCGTCCATCAGGGCCGCCCGCTCGTCGGGCGGGAGGTCGGTGAAACTCACGTGCTCGCCCCCGTAGGCAATCCCCCGGCAGTCGACGACCTCCCGGACGGTGAAGTAGCCGATCAGGTAGCGGTGTCTGTAGCTGGCGTCGGCGTTCCGGAGCCCGGTATAAAAAGCCACGCCGTCGCCCGCCCGGAGTTCGGTCAGCAGGTTCGTGTAGGCCGCGCGGCTCGTCGTCTCGCCGTAGGTGAGCGCCTCGAAGTTCGGGTCGTGGTGCAGCGGCCACTCGGCGAGGCGGTCGCCGGTGTACTCCGGCGGGTCCTCGGCGCCGGGGCGCGGCCGGATCACCTCCAGGTAGTCGGCCATCGTCCCCTCGCGGTGTCGGAGCAGCGTGGTGCCGTACGTGCTCGTCTCGGTCGTCCCGTCGGGGCCCCGCTTTTCGGGGATCGGGACGTACTCGAACGTGCTGTCGTCGTACACCCGCGGCGTCGGCGCACTGTTCGTCGAGTCCGCGCCGATCCCCAGCAGCGCGATCATGCTCCTGGCGAGTGTACGCCGCTCGCGACCGATCAATCTCACGGTCCCGGCGAACGGCCGCCCCTGTCCGGTCAGTTCACAGCGATTCGCGGTGTTATGGCCGGCCGCTCGTACACCGCGGCGGGGGCGCCGCGCCGATGTAGCCGGCCAGTGCGACGGCCGTCGCCGCACCGCCGGTGATCAGAAAGCGACGCCGGGAGGACGCGTCAGTCGGATCGTCTGAAACCATCGGTAGGAGGGGCGGTGTCAGCGTAATAGTAGGTTTATAATTGGTGTACGGGCCCGCTCCGACCGCTCTGTACGGCTCTCGACTGCCACTACAGATACAGCCCCGTACGTCCGGGTACGTACCGTCCGCCGTCATACCGCTCGCCGTCCGCGGTGAACAGGAGCGGAAGACGTTAGAGTGAAACGCTGTCCCTTGCAACGGGAAGTGAATGAGCGAACGTGCACAGGAGTTCCGGGCGACACTCGCAGACGTGGACGTCGTCGAACGGGTGATCGTCCCGGCACTCGCATCGGTGGTCGCGATGGCCGTCGGGTTCACGGCCGTCGGCGTCACCATCATGCTGCAGGAGTCGGTCATCCGGGACAGCACCGTGATGAGCTACCTGGCGCTCGCCGTCATGTTCCTGATTCCACCGTTCGCCGTCGGCCTCTACCTGGGCCGCCGGCAGGGCGCGGGGATCGGCCCGGCGCTGGCTGCTGGCATCGCCCCGATCGTCGTGTTGATCCTGGCGCTCGGGGCGTTCGGCGGGCCGATGGCGACGCCGCTGCAGGCGCCCGTGCACACGCTCGTGGCCGTTGCTATCTGGAGTATCCTCTGTGCCTGTGGGATGATCGCGTGGACGACGCTGCTCGGTCCCCGTGTCGGGGAGTCCCGGGCTACGCCGGGGCCAGACGCCTGACGCGGCCGCCACCCTCGCCGCCCTGACTGCTGAGCACGTACACCTCGCCGTCCGGGTCCCGAGCGAACGAGATCAGAAGGTCGCTCACCCGCCCGCTGTCGGTCCCGTCGACGACGAGCTCGCGCAGCGGCCAGGGGCGGCTACCGTCGTCCGGGCGCCGGGTGATAAACAGCGGCGCCGGCGGGATGAAGTCGCCGAACACGTACTGGCTCTGGAGTTCGGGGATCCGATCGCCGCGGTAGACGAACCCGCCGGTGACGGCACGGGAGCCTGACCGCAGGTACTCGACGATCGGGTTCCGGAACTCCCGTGTGGAGTCATCGGGCGTCGGACACACCTTGTACGGGGAGATCCGGTTGACCTGCGTCTGCCACGTCCTGGGGTTGAACACGTTCAGCGGGTTGTCCGCAAGCGACTGGCCCAGCGGCGCCGGCGGCGAGCACGACGACCCCTCGAGGATCGGCCAGCCGCAGTTGTCGCCCGATTCGACGAGGTAGACGCTCTCGCGAGTGTGTTCGCCGACGTCGCCGACGTACAGGTCCTCGCCGTCGAAGGAGATCCGGAAGGGGTTGCGCAGCCCCCAGGCGTAGTACTCCTCGCGGCCGCGCTCGCCCACCAGCGGGTTGTCCGAGGGGATACCGTACTCCCGACCGTCGCTGGGGTTGTCGGGGTCGATTCGGAGGATTCCCCCGAGCAGGTTGTCCTCGGTGTTCTGTGCCGCCGTCCCCTGCTCGTACCACCAGAACGTGTCCTCTCTGTCGCTCTTCTTGTCGAGATCGCTGCGCTGGCCGTCGCCCAGCGACGCGTAGAGGTAGCCCTCGGGGCCGAACGCCAGGTCGCCGGCGTTGTGCTGGGCGCCCGGTTCGGGGATCTCCAGCACGATCCGCTCGGAGTCGGGTACGACGCCCGTCAGGTCCGCCGTCGCCTCGAACTCCGAGAGCACCGCCGTGTGCGAGAGGTCCTCGTCCATCCAGTTGCGGCGCGGCGCACTGTAGCGAAGGTAGAACTTGTGGTTGTCGGCGAACTCGGGATGGAGAGTCATCCCAACCAGGCCCTTCTCCCCCTCCGGATCCAGGTCGATCTGGTCGCGCAGGTCCAGGAACGGTTGCTCGACGAGGCCGTCGTCCGTGTGTCGCATCACGACCCCGAACCGGTCGGCGACGAGGCGGTCGCCGTTCGGCGGGAACGCCATCCCGGTGGGGAACGTCAGCCCCTCCACCACCGGTTCGAGGGTGACCGTCGGGCCCTGCTCGCGCGAACTCTCCGACGCTGCTTCCATGGTACAGCCGGACAGGGCAGCCGTACCCGCTGCACCAGCGAGGGCGAGAAATCGCCGACGACGCATTGTGTGGGGGTTTGCTGGCCCACTCATAGACCTGTCGGAACGGCACGGACAGGATAGTGAACTACCCCTGCCTACTCAGCCGTCTGCGACGGCTTCCTTGAGGCAGGGGCTTCCTGGTTCAACGACGCGCTTTGCAGGAACAACCGCAGTTCCCGTAGGGAGCGCAGTCTCCACAGGCGTTGCTTCGGAGTGACCCACTCCTAGTTTGGAGAGTCCGCGAGAAAGGATGTTCCACGCCGCGTTTGCGTCTCTGTCCGCTTCAAGACCACAAGCTGGACAGGAATGTTCACGCACCCACAGCGGTTTGTCAGTTTCGACGCCACAGTTGGCACACTCTTTGGTGGTACCTGCCGGGTTGACTTCTACGAAGTGCGTGCCTTCCCGCTCGCACTTCGTTTCGAGCATCGAGGTGAACGTATTCCATGCGGCTGAGGCTATGTTGCGGCTGTTTCCCGGCGATTCGAGCATCTCCTTCGTATCGAGGTCCTCGACGGCGAGAAGCTCGTACTCCTGTGCGTAGTAGTTCGAGAGTTTGTGCAGGAAGTCACGCCGCTTTTGCTTGATTCGAAGGTGACACTCAGCAACACGCCGACGTTGTTTCTCCCAGTTGTTCGACTCGTAGGCTTTGCGCGAGAGGTTCCGTTGTTCTCGTTCGAGCCTGTCGCGTTCGTCGGTGAGGTCGAGTGATTCGACCGCTGTGCCGTCTGTATCGTGGGCATACTTCAGGATACCCACGTCAATCCCGACTATGTTCTCGGCGGCGATCTCGTCCAGCGACGGCTTGGCTGGTGGTTCTGTGTCCATTTCGATGCCGAAGATGGCGAACCATTCGCCAGTCTTCTCTTTTTTCAGCGTGACTTCTTTGACCGTAGCGTCGTCTGGCAGTGGTCGGTGCAGTTCGATAGGAATGTCTGCGAGTTTCGAGAGTGACACCACGGTCTGACCACCCTTCTTGTCGAGTTCGAAGCCAGACTGGTTGTAAGTGAAACTGCGAAACTCGCGTGGTGACTTCCAGCGAAGCTCACCGACGGTGTAACCCTGCTGTTTGAGCTTCCCGAGTGCGTTGATATTCTTGGCAATCCGCATGACTGTGGGTTGGAGCACTTTCGAATAGATGTCGGTGAGTGCGTCCCACCAGTCTTTGAGGTCGGGAAGCTCGTCACGAATGTTCCGCACGCGCTGTTTGACGGTGCCTTCAGATTCGGGAATCTGGTTGAAGCGGTACAGGGCGTGGTTGTAGAGTTGTCTACAGGTATCGCGGTGGTAGTCCAGCGTCTCACGCTGGCTTTCGGTCGGCTTGAGACGATACCTGTAGTTGTAGTTCATGGGTTACGAGTCGCGTTCTTCGATGAGTTCGTCCAGTTTCTCTTGGACAAACGAGGAGAGATTCAGATGGTTCTCCTCAACCCACTCAGCTTGGTCTTCACGAATAGTGATATTCTTCCGCTCCACAGTGTGTACTATATGTTTATATGTATGAGTGTAACGGAAACGTAGGCCTGTGGGCCAGCAATAGAACAGTGTAAGCAAGACGATGACGGCGTTGACGAGACGCTTTGCGTCTCGTTCGCACACCAGAAATCTCCGATTTCTGGGGACGGTGTATCCCCTCCCTACTGCGCTACTCGTTCGCTCCGCTCACTGCGTTGCTCCTTGAGGAAGGGGGCTTGCCGCCTGAAATCAGGTAATACGATCTTTCCATCGGGGATTGCATTCTGCTTGAGACCACCGTTACGGCCGTCTGATGGGTCGTGGCCGCAGATTAGCGGCTGGAATCAAGAGCCGGCGTTCGGGCGTGCGGTCGTAAAGCCTATATTACCGACGCCGTTGAGGGGGTACAACTACCTTACCGTCGTCGTACTCGCCGGCCGGCGGTAGGGGCTGCACGGTGGCAGCCGAGCGGGATGATGACAGGCGAGACTGACGATGACAGACGAGACTGACGATGACAGACGAGACAGCTGAGACAGCTGAGACAGCCGAGAGGGATGATCCGCGCCTCACTGGTGAATACGTCCGTCGACTCGCGGGAGAGGCAATCGATGGCGACGGTCCCGACAGCGCGGGCGACGTAATTCTGGTCGGCGTCGTCCACAACCACCCCGCAAGCAAGTACCGGATTAGGACAGTCATCGAGGAGCAGGAGCCGGCTGTGCTCGCGCTGGAAGCTCCGCCATTGGCCGTCCCGCTGTACGAACAGGACGCAGCGGACTGGCGAACGCCGCCACAGCACGGCGGCGAAATGAGCGCGGCCGTCAAGGCAGCCGCGACCGACCGCGTCGTCGGCATCGACGGCCCCGAACCGCGCTTCGTCGTCAGGCTGGTCCGGAATCTCCTCGCGGACGGCGCGTCACGCTCGACATGGGGGCCGGTGCTCCGGAGCCTGGCCTCGGTGACGGAACGCGCCGTCGGCTGCCGGCTCGCCGCTGCGGCATCGCGGAGACGTTCGAGCAGCCCGCGACCGCCCGCGTCCGGGACCGCACCCGCAACGAGCACATGGCGGGCCGGCTGGCGGCGCTCCGGCGGACGGGCGACGTCGTCGCTGTAGTGGGAATCGCACACCTCGAACCCATCGCTGACCTGCTCACGGGTTGTCCCAGCCTCGAAAGCCATTAGGCGCGCCGTTGTTTCGGGGCGAGTATGGACGAGTGGGTCGGCCGCAGCCTGCGCCTGACGACAGTCTGCCTGGGAGCGAGTGGCCTGCTGATTCCGCCGGGGTTCGCCGGCGTCGGGCCGTCGCTACCGTTTGCCGTTGCCCTGGGTGTCGTCGGCGCCGCCGCCCTCGCTGCCCGCGAACAGCTGGCGACGCTCCCGACGGTGCTGGGGTACGACCTCGGGCGCTACGCACAGGACGCCTGGCTTGCCGGCGTGCTCGCTGCCGCTGTGGTGCTGCTCGGCCCGGCGAGCTCCCCGGACGAGCTGGCGGCGCTGGGCGGCGTCGTCGGCCTCGTCGGCATGAGCAACTACTTCGTGCGGCCGATCTACCTCACGCTGCTTTCGTTTGTGCTCCGTCAGTCGAGTCGGGGATAGAAGGACTACTCTTCCAGAGGTTCTTCGGCTGTCGCGGTCCTGATTTCCGGGACTGACGCGGTCGTTTTGAACGTCGTCCCGCCGTAGTGGGTGCGGGAGGCCTCGAACCCGGCGTCGCGGAGGTTTCCGAGAAAGTCGGCCATCGAGGTTGCCGGCCGGCCCCAGCGCTTGCACAGCCGGTGCTGGTCGTAGTGGGTGGGTTCGTCGAGTTCGGCTCGCAGCGTCCCGAGCAGGCCCACGATGTCGTCGGCAGTCCTGAGCTCGTCGGGTGCACGGTCGTCTGTGACGGCGTCCTCGACGGTCTCAACGAAGGCGTTGTCGCACGTGGGTGCCAGCCAGACGGGGCCGGCCGTCTGGAGGTGGTGTTCGCAGTTGGGGCAGGCGTCGGGTGGGTTGGCGATCAGTCCCTGCTCCGTCTCGCGGTACTGGCAGTGCTGGCAGTGGTGGATGTACCCCAGCTTGTCGATGGCGTCGTTGGCCACGCGCGCGCCGCGGTCGAGTTCGAGGTACGTCCGGACGTAGTGTTTCGTGGCGTGGGTGAGCACCGGATCGACGGTGACGTCGTAGCGCGCGCCGGTGCGGGCCAGCGCCGACAACAGGATCCGGACGCCCATCTCGGCGTGGTACTCGGTGTTGCGCGGGACGGCGCTGTACGACCGAACGCCGCTCTCGAAGTGTGCGCCACACAGCGGCGCGGTGTCGGTGGCGGTGACACAGAGGAGGTTGCGGGTGCCCTGGAACGCGGCGTCGGCGAACGGGATCGGCGTCCCGAACGGGTCGACGTCGACGACGTCGAAGTACGTCTCGTGCAGCAGGGCATTGGCGTCCCGCTGGATGACCTCGCCCTCGAGGTCGTTGCGGTCGAGGTTCTCCCGGCAGAGCGCAACGGCGTCCGCGTCGATGTCGGCGCAGGTGACGTCCCAGCCGTTGGCTGCCGCCCGGACACCGCGGATGCCGCTGGCCGCGGTGGCGTCGAGGTACGTCTCCGCGCGGGGTTCGCGCTCGCGGTAGGCCGCCAGGGTTGCGACGGTCAGGTCCCGGTTGAGTTCCTGGACCGGGTTGTAGAAGACGGCGTCGCCGGCCCCGTCGTCGGGCTGCTCCGGCGCTCTGATCTCGACGCGACCCTCCTGGACGTTCATACGGCGTTTTCGGATGGCGACTGCGATAAGGGATGTGATCTCTGTTATTCCGGCGACTCCCGGTGTTTGACGGAGAAAGACAATGACTACTACAGCAATGACGCAGAAAGCCCTCGGCCGGCTCCGGTCCCGGGACCCGCGCTGCGCTCCTCGCTCCCTGCGGTCGCTCCGGTGCTTGCGGGGTCCGGGTTCCCGGAGCCGACCTCGCCCTTTCAGTCCGCCAGGACGTGGAACGTCAAGCCGGTAGAAATAGTGTGGTGGTGGGACAGCTATGCAAATTCAATTCGTAGGCGCGCGCTGGCAAGCGTGCCTGAGCGAAGCGAAGGCCGCGAGCCATTCTGCGCGAGGTCCTCGCGAGCGGAGCGAGCGAGGGCTCGGCAGAGCGTGCTCTGACGGCGGATGAGAAGCGCAGCGAGTGAAGCGCGCAGCAAGCCCCGGATGGTCGAGCGGGCGGGGGCTTTCAGCACGCAAGATACCACCACAGCGGTTCCTCCAATTTCTAGCGAGCGGGCGGGGGCTTTCAGCACAGTAGTCACTGCGGGAGCACCACGAGACATTCCGAGCGAATCGGCAGGAACATTTAGGACCCCAGCTACTCCTCAATCCTCGACATCGAATTCCGACCCGCCGACAGGGCCGCGCTCCTCGACGTCAGGCTCCTCCTCCACTTCACCAACCTCTGCCCCCGACCCAGCGTCATCTTCAATCACGCCCTCCGTCCAGCGGCCCAGCCGGAACCAGAACACCGCCAGCACGAACGAGGCGAGCGCACCGACCGAAAACGCCGCCCAGATGCCCACGACGCCGATCCCGAGCCCCTCGACGGCGATGGCAGTCCCCGGGATCGCGAGCGTCGAGAACGCCAGCCCGATCGCGACCGGGATCCGGAATACCCACCGCGAGAGGAAGGATAGCGCCATCGCCACCTTCGTCTGGCCGGCGCCGCGGAACGCGCCCTGGATCACCATCGTCCCGCCGAAAAAGGCCCAGAACGGCGCGATGTAGTAGAGGAACGTCACGCCTTCCTCGATCACTGCGGGGTCGTCGACGAAGATGCCCATCATGAACCGGGGGAAGGCGACACAGACCGCCGCGGCGGCGAACAGAAAGCCCATCGTCGCCGCAGTAGCGACCCACGTCACGCGTGCCGCCCGGTCGGGCGTGTTCGCGCCGATGTTCTGGCCGACGCCGGTGGAGGTCGCCTGCCCGACCGCGCCCGCCACCGACCACGAGACGGACATGAGCCGCACGCCGATCCCGTAGGCCGCAATGGCTGCCGTCCCGAAGGGTGTCACAAACGAGGCCATCGCGACCGCGGCGAAGCTGCGCGCCCAGCCGTCGATCGTCGCCGGGTAGCCGACGTCCACCAGCTTCCGCAAAATGCCGGGGTCGGGCACCAGATCCCGCGGGTGGAGTTTCACGCCGAAGCCGCCCCGCAGCAAGATTCCGACGCCGGCGGCGGTGACGAACGCCCGCGCGGCGAACGTCGCCCAGGCCGCCCCGCGGGTACCCATCGCGGGGAACGGTCCCCAGCCCAGGATCAGGAACGGGTCGAGCACCACGTTCAGTCCCGCCGAGCCGAGCATCAGCCACATCGCCGTTTTCGTGTCGCCGGCGCCCTGCAGCGACGCCCGGAACGCGAAAAACAGAAACGTGAGCGGCAGCGCGAAGAAGATCACCTCGATATAGTCGAGCGCGTCGACGAACACCTGCCCCTCCGCACCCATCGTCGAGAGCAGCTCGTAGCGGAACGTCCATCCAAGGGCGGCGAGCGTCACCGACACGGCGATCGTCAGCAGGATCGTCTGGGCCACCACCCGGTCGGCCTGCCGGTCGTCACCGGCGCCGACGTACTGCGAGACGAGCGCGATCGTCGCCGCCGTGATCCCCATCGCCGTCGAGACGAACATCCACGTGAGCGGGAACATGAGCGACACCGCGCCCACTGCGTCAGGACTCACCCGTCCCACCCAGAACATATCGGCGAGGTTGTAGAACGTCTGCAGGAGGTTGCCGAGCACGAGCGGGTACGCCAGCACCAGCAGCTTCGGCGCGATCGTCCCCGTCGTCATGTCGACCCGCTTGCGCTCGCTCTCTGCCACTTCCGATTCTAGCGGTGGAATCGTGATGAAAGCGACGCTTTGTCTCTCTGTCTGTGATTGGAGCGATGGTTCTCGACATGATGTCGGTGTGAACGTTCCCGCGAGGAAATGCTGGTACGGCTCTCGTCGTGACGACAGTGCTGAAAGCCCCCGCCCGCTCGACTCGCGCGCCTCGCTGCGCGCGCTCCCTGCGGTCGCGTGCTTACGTCGGCGTGCTTCGTCGAGCGGGCGGCCCCTTTCAATCCACCCGGACGGGAGCGCGCCACACACCTCCCCATCTATGAGGAATCCTGCTAAAGTGACTATACCACATTGCGAGTAAAAGCTGTTTCGCCGGATCAGTTTGCTGACCGCTGCTTTGTCGATAT
>PXSQ01000050.1 GCA_003022725.1 Halobacteriales archaeon SW_7_65_23
CGAGGTCCATCCCGGCAAGGAGGCAGTCGTCGAGTTCGACCCGGCGCTGACCTTCGAGTGCGTCGAGGACTGCACCTGGTGCTGTCACCACGGCGTTTTGCTGTACGAGCCCGACCTGCTTGAACTGGCCGGCTGTGCCTCCCTGGCGGAGGCGACGACCGACTTCCGCGGCGAGGACTTCGTCCGCAAGGAATCCAGAGACCGCGAGGAACACGTCGGCGAGGACGGCCAGGCCTGCTTTTTCCTGCGCGATGACGGCCTCTGTGCGCTTCACGATGACCACGACTGGAAGCCCGCACGCTGTTCGGTCTTCCCGCTGTCGGTCACCGTCGAGGACGACGACATCCACGTCTCGGTACGGGAGTCTGCCCACGAGCACTGCGATGGGCTGAACGTCAGCGAGCGCCGCGTGATCGACCATCTCGACGCCTTTCTCCCCGCCGTCCTGTGGGAGCTGGACGATCCGGCGACGCGACGACAGCTGTAGCAGTGCAGTGGCCGTGCCGACAGCTGTGGCGGCGCGCGCTAGCGGCGGGCCAGTCCAGTCCCTGTCAGGATTCGGCTTGCCGCCAGACCTTCCGGTCGATCACTTCGCCGTCGACTGCCTCCGCAGGGGCGTCCTGCAGCGCCCAGAGGAACTGCGGTGCGACGTCGTCGGGGTCGTGGCCCGTGCCGCCGGTGAGTTCCGTCTCGACCTGGCCGGGGTCGACGACACCGACGACGTAGTCGGTGTCCTCGCTGAAGCCACGGGCGACCGCCTCGGCCGCTGCTTTCGACACCGCGTAGGAGCCGTAGCCGGGGTAGGTGTCCCGCGCGATCGATCCCGAACTGACGATGAGGCGTGCATCGTCGGCGAGGTGCGGGATCGCCTCACGCAGCGTCGCGAACGCGCCGCGGGCGTTCGTCCGCAGGTGGTCGTCGAAGGCAGCGTAACTTTCCTGGGGCAGCGGCGTCTGTCCAGCGTCGCCGTGATAAACCCCCGCGTTGGCGACGACGGCGTCGATGGCCCCGCCAATCTCGGCAGCCGTCTCCATCAGCCGCTCGACGTCAAACTCGTCGCGGACGTCAGCACGAAACGGCGTCACCTCGCCGTTCCCGTTGCTTATCTCCCCCGCTGCCGACTCCAGTTCGTCTTTGGCACGAGCGCAGACGAGCACGCGGGCGCCCGCGTCCGCTAGCGCGGCCGCGACGGCTTTCCCGATTCCGCGGCTCGCTCCTGTCACGACGGCTGTCTTCCCGTCCATATCTGCGTGTTGGGAACGGCGCGTATTGTAGCTCCCGAAAACCGGCTGCTGGACGTGTGTAGCCGTGCTGTTCTATTGACGCGGAAAGCCCTCGGCGCGCTCGACCGCTCCGGGGCTCGCTGTCGTTCGAGAATCGAAGATTCTCGTGATGACGAAAATCGCGGAGCGATTTTCGAACCACGTTACTCGGCCTCCGGCCTGCGTTACTTGCGTCGCCCAGGAGGGATCGACCGCACCTCGCCCTTTCAGTCCGCCAGGGGAGTGGTCTGTGAAATCGGCAGAAACCCGGCGGTTGGGTCGTCTGAGAGCGAGCAGGGCGGTCGCCAACAGTGTCGTGATACTTCCCATTGGAGTCGTTTATGGTCGCCCGGTCGTAACGTCGGGCAATGTCAGACCTCGACGGCACGACGGTGGCGGTCGTCGGCGGCGGCTTCGGGGGCCTCTCCGCGGCGTGTTATCTCGCCGACGCCGGCGCCGACGTCCGCGTGCTGGAGAAAAACGAACAGTTCGGTGGCCGGGCCAGCCGCCTCGAAACGGAGGGGTTCAAATTCGACATGGGACCGTCCTGGTACCTCATGCCCGACGTCTTCGAGCGGTTTTTCGCCAAGTTCGACAAGCAGCCCAGCGACTACTACGAGCTGGAGCAGCTCGACCCCCACTACCGCATCTTCTTCAAGGACGGCGACAGCTGCGACGCGCGCGGCGACCACGAGTACATGCGCGATCTGTTCGAGTCCTACGAACCCGGTGCCAGCGAGGCCTTCGACAAATACCTCGAGACGAGTCAGCGCCATTACGAGACCGCCATGGAGAAGTTCGTCTACGAGGACCGCTCGCGGCTCCGCGACTGGATCGACCCCGACGTGGTGCGGGCGGCACCCATCGGCCTGCGCCTGATCGGGTCGATGCAGGGCCACGTCGAGAACTACTTCGACCACCCGAAGCTCCAGCAGATCATGCAGTACACGCTGGTGTTTCTCGGCGGCGCGCCGCGCAACACGCCGGCGCTGTACAACATCATGAGCCACGTCGACTTCAACCTCGGCGTCTACTACCCCGAGGGCGGCCTCGGCGGCGTCGTTGACGCCATGGTCGACCTGGGCGAGGAACTCGGCGTTACCTACGAGACTGACAGCGAAGTAACCGGCATCTCCCGGAGCTACGACGGGTTCGTCGTCGAGACTGCCGACGACGTGTCCCGGCCCGACCGGGTCGTCGTCAACGCCGATTACGCCCACGCCGAGCGCGAACTACTGCCCGAACACGAACGGCAGTACGACGACGACTACTGGGAGAGCCGTACCTACGCCCCCTCCGCGTTCCTGATCTACCTCGGCGTCGAGGGCGATGTCGAGGAGCTCGCCCACCACACGCTCGTCCTGCCGACCGACTGGGACGAGCACTTCGAGCAGATCTTCGAGGTACCGGGCTGGCCGGAGGACCCGGCCTACTACGTCTGCGTCCCCTCGAAGACCGACGACAGCGTCGCGCCTGAGGGTCACAGCAACCTGTTCGTGCTCGTGCCGCTGGCGCCGGGCCTGCCCGACGGCCAGCGCCGCCGCGACCAGTACCGCGACCGGATCCTGGCGGATCTGGCGGAGCACACCGGCGTCGACCTCCGGGACCGGATCGTCGTCGAGGAGCAGTTCTCCGTCTCTGATTTCGCCGAGCGGTACAACGCGACGCAGGGCACCGCACTCGGCCTCGCGCACACCCTCCGTCAGACTGCGCTGTTGCGGCCCTCAAACCGGTCCTCGGCTGTCGACGGCCTGTATTTCACCGGCTCGTTCACGACGCCGGGGATCGGCGTGCCGATGTGTCTCATCAGCGGCGAGCACACCGCCAACGCGCTGCTTGAGGACTACGCGGCCGAGTCTGGCTAACAGCGGCGGGCTCCCGCGACGATGGGAGCGCTCTCCCCTGCTCCGATATCTGGATCGCGTGCAAAGTCGACGGACAGGGTCACTACAGAACGGACACTCGACGGTCTCACTCTTCATAAAACGGGTTCTCAATCGGAACCGTACTCGTCAACCCACAGAGCAGCGGTCGGGTCAGACCACTTCATCCGACTTGCCGGAAACCCAGATCCGTTCGGGGACAGTCCCGTACGCGCACTTCAGCGGCACCTGCAAGATGGGCGACGGCGAGATGGCAGTCGTCGGGACCAGGTCAGTTGACTGCTGGTGGAGGGCCGATCCGTACCGGGGCCAGCCGACCGACACGGTGAATCCGCGAACCGCCGCCGGAGTGCAGCCGCATGCACAAGACAGAAGCTACCGAGGAACGGACCCGAAACCATGTCAAAGACCACACTCGCGGAACTGCTGGAGCGCAACGCAGCACACGCAGACTCGCTCCCACAAGGCTACTTCGACGCCGTCGAGGCAGACCAGCATCCGGCCGCAGTGTCGATCTGCTGTTCGGACTCGCGGGTCGCCCAGGAGGGGATGTGGGACATCTCCGAACCCGGCTGGTTGTTCACCCCGAGCACCATCGGCAACCAAGTCTGGGACCGCTACGACGGTGAAAACGTCGTTGACGGGAGCGTCGTCTACCCCATCGCCTACGCCGGCACCGATATCGCGCTGGTCGTCGGCCACACCGGCTGTGGAGCGGTGACCGCCGCGCTCGACGCGGTCCAAAACGGCGAGCAAGACGAGCAGGAAGACGGCGATGGCGACGCGGACGACCGACCACCGGCCGGCGTCGAAAAGTGGCTCGATCTGCTCGTCCCGGTCGTCGAGGACGGCCTCGCGGACGACCGCGTAGACCCCGACGCCGACACCGGACTCGTCGACCAGCTCGTCGAGTACAACGTCGACCGCCAGGCTGCGTTCCTGGAGGGCAGCGACGTGATCCCAGCCGATACGACGGTCTACGGTTTCGTCTACGACTTCCAGGGCGTCTACGGCGACGTCCGCGGCCGGGCGTACCTCGTGAACGCCGACGGCGAGACTGCCGTCGCGGCGCTGCGCGAACTCGTCCCCGCGGCGTACGAGGGTCACGTCCGGCGCCTGCTGTAAACCATCTCCATCGGGAGGCCCGCCGGATCCCGCTCGGCAGCCGCGGAGTCGGCCGGCGGTAGCGTCCGGAGCGGACCGGTGAGGTCGCTCGCGGTGACGGCCAGGACGAATGCGTCGAGCAGGTCGTCCAGCGACGCGCCGCCGCCGAGGTCGGTGCCGGCAGCCTGCACGTCGGCCAGGATCCCGTCGTCGGTACGTTCGAGGACGGCAACACGTTCCCAGAACGCGGCCGCAGGCTGGCCGGTCTTCGAGTACGCCATCGGCCGTTCGTCCGCGAGCGCCCAGAAACAGACTTCGGGGTGGGCTTCTCGCACCACCCCGCGAGCGTCGGCCACCGTCTCCCGCAACAGCCGGTCGAGTTGCCGGATCTTCGGGGCGATGTGCCAGCTCTGGACGCCGAGGCTGCCGTCCGTCTGGGCCTCCTGGAGTGCCTTCGCGTCGTCGTAGCTGTCCTCGTACACGGCGGCCCGGACGGGCGGCGGGAACACGCTGGAACTCCGGGGGCCGAGCACCGCTCGTGCGGCGTCGTCACAGGGCCGTTTCTCGTTGCTCGCCTCCCGAAGCCCGATCGGGACGTCGACCAGTACTGTCTCCGCACTGCCGTGAGTCTCCCACACCGATCCGAAGTCCTCGTGTGTGCAGGCTCGCGCGAACGTGTCCCCCTCGTAGACGACAGCGAGCCACCCATCCGGACAGCCGTCGACGCCGACGACAGACATGACCGGGGGTACAGCACCCGATTCAATGTATCTATCTGTTCGACGGGGGAGGCCGGAAGGTACTTCGGCCGCTCGCGACAAGAGCGAGTGATGGCTCGCGGGATCGGCGGGGTCGACGTCATCCAGGGGCTGGTGCCGGACGTCGCGGCACTGGTCGCTGCGGTACTCACACAGCTCGGGAGCGCCTGGTTCCTGTCGGCGCTGCTGGTGGTGCTATACTGGACTCGACCGGAGGAGGAACACGACATCCTCCTGGTTAGCTCGCTCCTGCTCGTGGCCTTCGGCATCTACCGGACGCTCAAGGAACTGTTCGCGCTGCCGCGGCCGGCGGAGCTGCTGCTTGCGCCGGCGGACGCGCCGGCGCTGATCCGGCCGCTGTACGACGCAGCGGTACTCGGGACGGGCTACGGGTTCCCGAGCGGGCACGCGACCAACAGTGCCGTCGTGTACATCGGGCTTGCGGCGGTGCTGGGAATCTGGACGCGGCGGCGCCGGTACGCGACCGCCACCGCACTCGTGACTGTCGTCGCACTCACACGGATCCTGCTCGGCGTCCACTACCTCGTCGACGTGGTCGCCGGGGCGGCGCTCGGGACGGGCGTCGCGTTGCTGGGCGTCTACGGCGTTCGGCAGTTCATCGACGATGGAGTCACGGTTGCCCTGGTGCTCGGAGTGTTCGCGAGCGCGGGCTACGTCGTCGCGAGCGGTGGGCTCCCGGAATCACTGCTGCTCTCGGGTGCGGTTCTGGGGCTGCTCGGCGGCTGGCAACTGCTGATGCTCGCCCGCATGAGCGCGGGGATCCGTCCGCCCGTCGGGGTTGGATCGGCGACGCGCAGGCGCGGGCTCGCGGCCCTCGCGCTCGCCCCGTTGCTCGTCGCAGTCGGATCCACGCCCATGGTCGACTCCCTCGCCGTGCCGGCCAGCGGTCTCGTCGGGCTGGCTGTCGCCGGAGTTGTGCTGGCACCGACGGTGTGGCAGGGAGACAGCGGGCGGCAGCGACCGTCGATCCGGCGGCGCTGATCGGTTGTGGCGACCGGAAGTCAGTGGCGCAGGTAGAAAAATGGATTGACGAAATGGCCGAAAGCCGCGGCCTCGCCGATACTGCGGGGCGTCGTGGCAGTCCGGATTATACTGGTGGCTGTACTTCGTTTCCTCATACTGTCGGACGTAATTTCGTGGAGTCACGCGTCACGTTCAACTGTGCGAATACAGCCAGGAGAGTGTCATGATGTGACACAGAGTTACGTCCGACAGTATCACCAGTCTCTGCTAGACAGCCAGACGTGACTCCGTTCAGTGCCAGGACAGCCCATCGGCTGTGTCATGACCCGAACAACGAGAGTTGGGACGACATGGCGTACCTGAATCACGTCTGGCTGTCTATCTGCGGAGACAGACTTTTTCCGCCTGGATTCTCAATTCGAGTTTTCACGTCCGTACAGCCACCAGTATTAGCCGGCTCCGCCGCCCTGCATCAGCTCCTGGATCTCCGGATCCTCGATCAGCACCTCCGGGTCGCCGCTGTCGACGATCGACCCGCGTTCGATGACGTACATCCGGTCGACGATCTCGGGGACGTGGCTGGCGTTGGACTCGGCGATCAAAACCGAGATCCCCCGGTCGATGATCTCGCGGATGTACTCCTTGAGGTTCTCGACGACGATGGGGGCCAGCCCCTCCAGGGGCTCGTCGAGGATCAGCAGGTCGGGGTCGAGCGCCATCGCGCGACCGATCGCACACATCTTCCCCTGCCCGCCGCTGAGGTTCTGGACCTCCGTGTCGCGGCGGTGATCGAGCTCCTCGAACAGGTCGAAGATGCTCTCGACCATGGCGTCCTCGTCGGTGACCCCGCGGGCTTTCCCCGACGTCCAGATCGGCAGCCGGAAGTTCTCCTCGACGGTCATCCCGGTAAACAGGTCCCGGCCTTCCGGCTGATAGCCGATGCCACGGACCGGGATGAGCTCCGGCCGGAGCTCGGTCAGCTCTTCGCCCTCGAACCGGACCGACCCCTCCGCGAGCTCTGCCAGTCCCATGATTCCACGGAACGTGGACGTCTTGCCGGCACCGTTGCGGCCGACCAGCGCGACCGCCTCGCCCTCCCGGACCGTCAGGTCGATCCCATCTGTGACCTGGAACCCCTCGACGAGAACGCTGTTGTTGCGGACCTCGAGGAACTCACTCATCGTCGCTCACCCCCAGCAGGACACGCCGCAGGTCCTTGTCCGTCTCCAGCAGGTTGGGGTCGCCCTCGCGGTACACCGATCCCTCGACCAGCGCGATCATCCGATCGGCGTAGGTCTTGACGATGTCCATGTCGTGTTCGATTGTCACCGTTGTGACGTTCTGTTCCTGGCTCGCCTCGACGATCGTTTCGATGACGTACTCCTTCTCGGCGGCCCCCACGCCGGAGGTCGGCTCGTCGAGCAGCAGGTACTCGGGATCGAGCGCGAACGACATCGCGACGTCGAGCAGCTTGCGGTCGCCGTGGGGGAGCGCCTCCGCCTTCTCGTCGGCGACGTCCTTGAGCCGGAACTGTTCGAGCAGGGCCGCGACGTCCGCCTCGACCGCCTCGTGTTCGTCGCGTAAACTCCAGACGCTGCGCATCAGCCCGTGGTTCGACAGTGCGGCCGTCCGGATGTTCTCCCGGACGGTCATCTCCTCGAACACGTGGACGATCTGGAAGCTCCGGACGAGCCCTTCTTTGACGCGCTTGTCGGGGCGCATGTCGGTGATGTCGCGCTCGACAGTCCCCTCGGCGGTCTCCTCGTGGAGGATCACCGCGCCCTCGTCCGGCTCCAGCCGCCCGGTGAGCAGGTTCACGAGCGTGCTCTTGCCGGCACCGTTGGGGCCGACGATGAACACCATCTCGTTTTCGGTGTCGCCCAAGCGCACGGAGACGTCGTCTGTCGCCCGAAGCTGTCCGAACTCCTTGACAAGTGAGCGTGCTTCCAACATCTCATTTTACCCCGAACAACAGGATCTTGATCGTCCGCGCTGCGTCTCTCGCGGCGTCGGCGAACATGGTTCCAAGCGTCGAGAGGTCGCCGCCGACCATCCCCGGGTTCCGTGCACGCTTGCGGGTGCCCGCGGCGATCTTCGGGAGCGATCCGAGGATCCCCTGGGGCATGAAGAACACGACAAAGATCAGCACGAGTCCCGTGAGCAGCTCGAAGTGCTCCGTCACGAAACGCGCGTTCTCCAGCAGCCAGCGGAGGACGATCCCGCCGATGACCGGGCCAAGCAGCGTCTGGAACCCGCCGAGGATCGCCATGAACAGGATCTCGCCTGACCGGAACACTTCGAGGGTCCCTTCGGGCGTGACCTGGAGACGGCGCATCCCGTAAAGGGCGCCGGCGATCCCGCCGTAGACCCCGGAGACAACGAACGCCGCCCAGACGTACCGCTTGACCGGAATACCGATGAACCGCGCACGGGTGCGATCCTGGCCGATGGCGTCGAGCGCGTTCCCGAACGGCGAGTTGATGAGCCGCCACATCACCAGCAGCGACGCCACGAGCAGGACGATCGTCAGGTAGTACAGCAGAATGCGGTACTGCCGGAGCCCGAGTTCGAGCGCGAACAGCGTCGGCGGGTCGCCGGTGAAGCTGCCGCCCGCGCGGAGGAACAGCCCTTCGTCCTGGCCGAGCGTCCCCCAGCCGAGCGCGATTGCGAACAGCACCTGCCCGAACGCCAGCGTCAGCAGCGCGAAGTAGATGTCCCGGTACTCGGCCACGAGCCAGCCGATCAACAGCGAGAAAAAGAGCGCCAGGGTCACCCCGCCGAACAGGACCACGAGCCCGGCGTCGACACCGAGAAAATTGACGACGATTGCGCCTCCGTAAGCGCCCGCGCCGAAGAAGGCGGCGTGGCCGAACGACACGAGTTCGGTGTGGCGCAACAGCAGGTTCAGCCCGACCGCCGCCATCCCCCAGAGGATCCCCTGGTGGATGGTCGTCAGCGAGAGTCTGGTCGAGACGCCCTCGATTTCGGGAACGAGAAACAGCGCGAGGATGCCGGCGACGGCGAGTACGAGCTGTAGGGGTGTCAGGTACAGCCCCTTGAACAGCCGGATCCGGCGCTTCCCGTCGTCCTGATCGCTGGTACTCACTCGATCTCACCCCAGGTGCCGTACAGTCCTTCGGGTCTGACCAGCAACACGACCACCATGAGAGCGAACGGCGCGGCGAGTTCCAGAGCCGGCTGTTGCCAAGTCATCCACCGGCTCAGGACGCCGACCAGGATCGCGCCGACGAACGCCCCGCGGATGCTCCCGAGGCCGCCGACGACGATGACGACGAACGAGAGGACGAGCGCGTCCCCGCCCATGTCCGCCGAGGCCGCGATCGCCGAGCCGCTGTGGATGGCGCCCGCGAGGCCGGCGAAAAAGCCGCCCATCGCGAACACGAGCGTGAACACGCGGTCGGAGCTGACGCCGATCGCGGTCGCCATCTCCCGGTTGATCGCCGTCGCGCGGACGATCCGACCGGTTTTCGTCCGGTCGAAAAACCACAGCAACGCCAGGAACACGACCGCGCCGGCGAAAATCGAGAAGATGGCGTAGCTCGAGTAGGAGAACCCGAACCACTCCTCCATCGGAATGACGTCGACAACCTGGTTGAGGCTCTCCCCGCCGACCGCGTCGGGTCTGTGTGTACCGGGGCCCCAGGAGATCTTCATCAGGTCGATGAGGACGAGCAACAGTCCGAACGTCAGCAGCAACTGGTACACCTCGTCGCGGTCGTAGATCTTCCGGACCAGGACGGTCTCGATCACTGCACTCACCGGGATCAGCACCGCCGCCGCGACCAGGATGGCGACGAGCACCAACACTCCAAAGAGCAGAAGCGACGCGGGATCGGTGGGGGCCACGACCAGCCCGGTGAGATACGAGGCGAGACTCACGAACAGCAAAGCACCGAGCGCGTAGAACTCCCCGTGTGCCAGGTTCAGGATGCCGAGCACCCCGAAGATGATCGTCAGTCCCGACGCGATCATGAACAGGATGAACCCGCGAAACAGCCCGTTGAGGGTGTGGATCACCCACCCCGACGGGTCAGTCACGCTCTGCAACAGGAGGTCTGCAGCCGCTACTGCCATCGCCCCCCACCTGCCGACTCCGGCCCAGTCGTCAGCTGTCTAGTAGCGGTCATTGCTTCTCCGGGCCAGTCACCAGTTTTCGAGCCAGTCGAACGAGCTGGTTCCCGGCGGGGGCGAGACCTCCCGCGGATCGGCGACGGACACGTCCTCCAGGAGCGGGCCGCCGATGTCGTCGCTCCAGACCATCCGGCCGAAGTGTGAGTTGGAGTAACACTGGTGGCTCTCGTGCATCGTGTGGTAGCCAGCCGGGGTGAAAAAGCCGTGGTTCTCCAGGGTGGCTGCGATCTGCTCCTGGGAGGGCCACCCGCCGACGATGTCGCTGGCTTTCTCCGCGGCAGTCGCCCACGCCGTGACGGCGCCGTAGCCGCTCATGTAGTGTGCCGTCGGGATCGTGTTCTCGGCCTCCTGGGCCGCCTCGAACAGCTCCTGGCCCGGACTCCACCGGTCGGTGTCCGGGAACCCCCAGTAGAAGTTCCGCGATCCCGACCAGATGTTCCCCTGAATGTCGCCCTCGGTGTAGTCGTTCGCCGAGCCGTACAGCACCGGACCGACGATGATGTCGGTCGCGTCGGGCATTCCCTGGCCCTGGCCCTGGTCGAGCAGGAGCGTCGCGTCGCCGCCCCAGCAGCTCGTGAACAGCACGTCCGGCTCTTCCTGAACGACCGACGTCACGTGGGTCGACATGTCGTCGGCGAGCAGATCCGGGAACCCGGAGTACACCTCGTCGGCGTCGGTCAGTGCCTCGATCGCCGCGCTGAACAGCCGGCGCTCGTCCTCGCCGAACGCATAGTTGGGATTGATGTTGGCGTACGTGTCGATGTTGTCGGCACCGAGCTGCTCGACAGCCGTCACCGCCGCCGAAACCGCCTCCATCACGTCGTGGTTCTGGAACCGGAACGCGTAGGTCGGATCCGTGAGCTCCTCCTCGAACAGCGTCGTCACGGTCCCGTCTGTCGAAACGTTGATGACGCCGCTGTCCTCGATCTCGCCGAGCATCGAGAGGTGCCCACCACTGGAGATGGGGCCGAACGTGACGTCCTTGCCCTCCTCGACGAAGGTGTTGTAGTTCTCCTGGTGAGCGTCCGCCTCGTGAACCACGTCCAGCTGGATTTCACGACCCGCGACCCCGTCCGCATCGTTGATGCGGCTCACCGCCTCCTCGGCTCCGTACTGTGCCTGGAGCCCCAGCACGGAGGCTGCGCCCTCGGTGAACGTCTGGAGTCCCGCCTTGATCGGTTCGTCCGGGATCTCCTCGCCGCCGTTGCCACCGTCGTCCTCACTGCCCGAAAGCAAGTCCGAACAGCCCGCAAGCGCCACCGCCAGCGCCGACCCGCCTGCCGCTTTTAGCATCGTTCGTCTGTCGAAACCCTTCGCCGCCGTGTCGGTAGGCTGAATGTCCCCTGTCATTGGTATCTCCGTGTCTGTCGCTAGACTGTGGGTACACTACATGGGGCCCCCCTAATAATTATGACGTTTATATATTAACATAATGGGTCTTACTACGCTATTTTGGTAGTAGTACTGTTCGAATTATATGTAATTGAAGCTATATTTGACGAAATTTTCGATTCGAAAACGTTCTTGAAGGAGTTTTCAGCAGTTTTTATTTACACGAGGGAATTTATATTCTTCGATTGATAAGATATCCGTTTCCAATATTTGGCGCCTGAGATTATTGATATTACATGTATGAAATATTATTTTTTCCGGTAGAATTATAAGTGGGGCTGTTGGGCTATAATCTGTGACTGACTCGAACTCAGATCTCAGCGCGCCGGAACCGACACGGGATGACATCCTCGAGATCGACGATCCACACTTCGAGGACGGGACAGTCGCGCTCGTCACCGGGGCAGCGTCGGGGATCGGGCAGGCCACGGCGGTCGCACTCGCGACCAACGGTCTCACGGTCGTCGGTGCGGACGTGGACGAAGAGGGGATGGGCGAAACAACCGATCTGGTCGAGGACTGCGACGCACCGGGGACGTTTCATGGGGTCGAGACGGACCTGACCAGCGACAAGGACGTGAAGGCAGTCGTGGACGCGGCCGCCGACGAAGGCGATCTCCGGTATGTGGCCAACATTGCCGGCGTCCAGCACATCAATCCGATCCGGAAGTTCCCGACCGAGAAGTGGGACCTCCTCCAGGACGTGATGCTCCGCGCACCGTTCCTGACGGCCAAGCATGCGATCCCCCACATTGAGGCGACCGACGACGGCGTCGGCGCCATCGCCAACATGGCGTCGGTGCACGGCCACTACGCAACGAAGGACAAGGCGGCCTACATCACGGCCAAGCACGGCCTCATCGGGCTGACCAGGTGCATCGCGGCGGAGGGCGGCGGCTCGCTGCGGAGTTTCTCGGTTTCCGTCGGCTACGTGCTGACGCCGCTGATGGCCAACCAGATCGCCGACCAGGCCCGCGAACGCGGGATCAGCGAGGAGGAGGTCGTCGAGGACGTGTTCCTCGGCCAGGCCCGGACCAAGGAGATGATGATGCCCGTCGAGGTCGCGAACCTGTTCACGTTCGGCCTCTCGGGCCACAGCAAGCACCTTAACGGGGCCGATATGCTCTGGGACGGCGGCTACACACACACCTACGAGTGAGCAGATCGATTCGGACGGAATGTCGACGGTGCCATCCCTACAACTACGCTGGACACTATTGGCGTTTTCGGTGCTAAATCAAAATAACGCGGTGACTGATTGTATCGTCACAACTACTCGGGACCGCTGGAGCTGAATTTAGCTGATTGCAGGCACTAAGCCCCCGTCCTCAACGAGCACCGCAGTCCGCGCAAGCGCACAAGGAGCACAGTAGGGCGGGGATACAGTGCCGTCTTCGTTTTACTTTCACTCTGTGCCGGGCATTTACAACACTGCCAGTCGAAGACTGGAAGTGTGATGGCAGCTACTCATCGTCTCGGCTTCGAGCCCGACAAGAAAGGCGGTCGAGACGAATTACGCCATCACCACCGAGTAGGAGTGGGACACTCCGACTCAGCGAGCGTGTCAACGCGAGCAGGGTGGGGTAGTTCACCGAGTGTAGCACCTGCTCAGTGTATGTACAAAGTGGCGCTAAACCCACTATAGTCTCAACTTCCCGCGCGCCCGTTTGATATACCGTTCAGAAGTTTATGCGGAGGGGCATCTCCAGAACTGGAAAGCTGGAGTGGCGGGTGCAGAAATCAGGCGTCGTCACTCGATCTGCTCGCGGTACTCCTCGGGGGAGAGCAGGTCCTCGAGGTCGGCCTCGTCGTCGGGATCGAGTTCGATCATCCAGCCGTCACCGTAGGGGTCCTCGTTGACCAGTTCGGGTTCGTCGATCAGTGTCTCGTTCGCCCCGGTGACGGTCCCGGATACCGGGGCGTAGATGTCAGACACCGCCTTGATCGATTCGATCACGCCGAACGCGTCCTCTATCCCGACCGCGTCGCCCACCTCGGGCAGTTCCACGAACACCACGTCGCCGAGTTCGTCCTGCGCGAAGTCGGTAATGCCGACGCGGACGGTTCCGTTCTCGGTGCGGGCCCACTCGTGGGACTCCAGGTACCGGCAGTCGTCTGGGATCTCGAAGCTCATGGTAGAAAACGGGGTGCGGTGGTATGTGCTTTCTTCGGTTCGTCCCTGATGAGGACTCGCACGGATCGCTCCTCGCCGGCGTACTCGGCGGGCAGATATCCAAGGCCGATCGGTTCGCCCAGCGTCGGGCTCATCGTCCCGCTGGTGAGGTGGCCGATCCGTTCGCCGTCCGTGTTCTGTACCTCGTATCCGTGGCGTGGAACCCCGCGTTCCTCCAGCCGGACGCCGACGAACTTCTCCTCGGGACCCTCGACGTTAACGCCCGCCAGCGCCGCCCGGCCGACGAACTCCGTGTCGAGTTTGACAGCGAACCCGATGCCGGCCTCGAAGGGGTTGCGTGGCTCCTCCTCGGGGTCGAAGTCCTGGCCCGACAGCAGAAAGCCCATCTCCAGCCGGAGGGTGTCCCGCGCGCCGAGGCCGCAGGGCTGGCAGTCCAGCGCATCCCAGACGGTCCCGCCCTCGTCCCACGGAACGAGCACCTCGAACCCCTGTTCGCCCGTGTATCCCGTGCGCGCGACGAGCGAGTCGGTCCCCGCGACCGTTCCGCTAACAACGTCCATCCGCGAGAGCTCCGAGAGGTCGACGTTAGTCTCCGCCCCGAGCAGGTCCGGCGAGTCGGGCCCCTGGATGGCGAACATGGCGTACTCCTCGGTACGGTTGGTCACCGTCGCGTCGAGTCCCCACTCGTCGCGGTGATCGACCCACCGGTCGTACATCTCTTCGTCGTGGCCGGCGTTGGGAATGAACAGGTACGCCTCGTCCTGGTCCGCGGGGAGCCGGTAGACGATGGTGTCGTCGAGCATGATCCCATGCTCGTCGGTGATCGCGGCGTACTGTGATTCGCTCGGATCGAGCGCGCCGACGTCGCTGGTCGTCAGCCGCTGGAGGAGGCGCTCGGCGTCGGGCCCTGAGACGGTGATTTCGCCCATGTGTGAGACGTCGAACTTCCCGACGCGCTCGCGGACCGCCTCGTGCTCGGTCCTGATCGAGTCGAACTCGACTGGCATCTCCCAGCCGCCGAAGTCTGTCGTTTTCGTGTCGTGGGGTACCGGTGGCGTCCGGAGTGACATAGCTGAACTCTCGGCGCCCCAGCCCCTAACGATTGTGTTCGCACGCGCGAGTGGATAAAAGAATTACAGCCACCAGTATCAGTGTAGTCGTCGGCAGATGTGGGGGTGGCCGCGACATGGCCACGGTGGTGGGATCGATGGGAACTAGGGCCGCAGGATCACCTTGATGCAGTCGTCTTCCTTGTTGTTGAACGTCTCGTACATCTCGGGACCGTTCTCGAGGGGTCGCTCGTGAGTGAGGACAAACGAGGGGTCGATCTCGCCCTCCTCGATCTGCTGGAGCAGCGGATCGAGGTACCGCTGGACGTGTGTCTGGCCGGTCTTGACTGTCAGGCCCTTGTTCATCAGCGCGCCGAACGGGAGGGTGTCGACGTGGCCGACGTAGGCGCCGGGCACGGAGAGCGTGCCGCCTTTCCGGCAGCACTTGATCGCCTCCCGGAGCACGTACGGCCGGTCATCCTCTAGACGGAGGCGCTGTTTCATCCGGTCGGAGGCCGCGGTGACGCCGGTGCCGTGGGCGTCGGTGCCGACAGCGTCGATACAGCGGTCCGGACCGCGGCCGCCCGTCATCTCCATCAGGCGGTCGTACACCTCCGTCTCCTCGTAGTTGATCACCTCGGCGTCGCCGTGGTCGCGGGCCAGCGAGAGCCGCTCCGGGAAGCGGTCAATGGCGATCACCCGGTCGGCGCCGAGCAGCCACGCGCTCTGGATACAGAACTGGCCGACAGCGCCACAGCCCCACACCGCGACCGTGTCGTTCTCCTCGATGTCGGCGTTCTCCGCGGCCATGTACCCCGTTGGGAACACGTCCGAGAGAAAGAGCGCCTGTTCGTCGGGCACGTCGGAGTCGATCGTGATCGGGCCGACGTCGGCGTAGGGGACCCGCAGGTACTCGGCCTGGCCGCCGGCGTAGCCGCCCATCATGTGGGAGTAGCCGTACAGCCCGGCCGGCGAGTGGCCCAGCATCGAGCGGGCGATCTCCGCGTTCGGGTTCGAGTTGTCACACAGCGAGTACAGCTCCTCCTCGCAGAACCAGCAGGAGCCACAGCTGATCGTGAACGGGACGACCACGCGGTCGCCGACCTCGAGCGACTCGACCTCGTTGCCGATCTCCACGACCTCGCCCATCGTCTCGTGGCCCAGGATGTCGCCTTTCTGCATCGACGGGATCCGGTCGTGGTAGAGGTGTAAATCGGAGCCACAGATTGCGGTTGCTGTAACCTCGATGATCGCGTCGTTCGGGTTGACGAGGCTCGGCCGTGGGACATCCTCGACCCGGACGTCCTGCTTGCCGTGCCAGGTGAGCGCTTTCATCGACGACCCTCCCGGAAAGCGTTCATACCATATCACCCGATCCGCGCCCGGACGGGTTCTCGTCGAGGCTCGGAATCTCGCCGCTCTCGACGAGGCTCTTGAACCGCGAGAGCGCCTCCCCGGCGATGGTTTCGGGGACGAGATCGAGCCGCCTGGCAGCTGCCTCGCCGATGTTCCCGCCCGGCGGGTCGAAGCTGATCGATAGCGTCACCTTCGTGCCGCGGTCGCCGGGCGCCTCGTCGAACCTGACCACGCCTTCGTTGGGGACCATCGCGTCCGTCGGCGATCGCCAGCGGATGAGCTCGCCGGGCTGGTCGTCGACGATCCGGGTCTCCCAGGACGCCTCCCAGCCGCGGGGTCCGTGGACAGTCCAGTGGAGCCGGTCGTCGCCGGCCGACTGGATCTCCGCGAAGTGGCCCATGATTTCCGACATTGTCCCGGGATCGCGCCAGGCCTCGTACAGTTCGTCGGCGGGCCTACCGATCGTGATCGACCGCGTGACCTCCGTCCCGCCGGTCGCTGCTCGCCCCACCGGGCGCTCGCGTTCGCCGGTGCCGGGCGTGATGCCCATGGTCCGGACGAGGATTGCGCCGCCGAGGACCGCCATCACGATCCCGCGGAGTGAGCGCTTCCTGACCCCGCGCACGACCAGTGCGCCGCTGATCAGGACCGTAATCGCCTGTCTCAGCCAGCCGCCGCCGCGAGCGGCCCGGCCGGCCTGTTGTGCTTCTCCGGCGTCTCGTTCGTGTGTTGTGTCGTGTGTCGCCATGTCGGATGTACCTCCAGCCGCCGCGTAACAGGGCTCCCGAGTCACTGGGATCCAGGGGAGCTACGGCTGGTTTCGGCCTAACGGCGCTGCTTGCATATGCAAGAGTCTCCCACGCTGCTGGAGGACCACGAGCGGCCGTTCTACCACGACTGGGTCACGCAGGACGGGTACTTCACCGACCGCGGCCGCGACCTCCCGCCGGGCTGCGAGGAGTGATCTCCGGCGAGAAACGGAGCGAAGCCGCCTTCGGTTGGCTACCCGTCGTGCTCACTAACCAGTGAGACGCCGGTGAACTCGAAGCGAGCGCCGCCGTCGATCCCCTCGACGATCTCGACCGACCAGTCGTGGGCGCGGGCGATCTCGCTGACGATGCTGAGGCCGAGGCCGGTGCCGTCCGCGGTGGTGCTGAACCCGTCGTCGAAGATGCGCCCGCGCTGGTCTGCCGGGATGCCGGGGCCGTCGTCGGCGACGTAGAACCCCTCGACGCCAGTAGTCGACTCGACGAGCCCTACTTCGACGAGCGCGTCCGGGCCCGCGTGCTCGGTCGCATTCCGGAACAGGTTCTCGAACAGGCGAAGGAGGCGGCTCCGGTGGGCCGTGATTCTGGCGATGGCAGCGATCCGCAGCTCCGCGTCGCCCGTCTCGACGGACGACCAGGCGTCCCTCGCGACCGTCTCGATGTCGACGCTGCCGAGGTCGACTGCCGTCTCGCCGTGGCGGGCGACCGCGAGGACGTCCCTGATCAGGTGTTCCATCCGTTTGAGCGAGTCGTGAATCTCCGCGACGTGGAACTCGGTCTCCTCGTCGAGGTCGACGATCTCCGGGAGGACCTCCGCGCGACCCAGCGCCACGTCCAGCGGGTTGCGGAGGTCGTGGCTGACGACGCCGGCGAACTTCGAGAGCCGTTCCTCCCGGCGCTTCAGCCGCGTGATGTCCCGCATCACCGCGACTGCGCCCTGGTACGCCCCGCCGTCCGCCGGGAGCAGCGCAATCTGACACTCCGTGGGGATCGTTCCCCCCTCCCTCGCCGGGAGCTGGAGCTCGAACGTGCCCGTGGTCCGACCGGAGTCGGCGAGCAGCTCACGGACCAGCGATTCGCCCGCCTCGGCTGCCTCCGAACCGATCACGATCGACACCGGCTTGCCGCGCAGCGTGTCGAGGTCGTACCCCGTCCGCTCCTCGAACGCGTCGTTGACGTAGACGAACTGCCCCTCCGCGTCGAGCGTACAGACCGGGTCGCCGACGGCCTGGACGATCGCTTCGTACCGCTCTAGCTCCCGCTCGCGTGCCTTGCGCTCGGTGATGTCGCGGACGGCGCCCATCAGCCCGCCGTAGCGGCCGTCGTCGGTCCGCCACGGCCAGAAGTGCACCGAGGCGTCGATCTCCGCGCCGTCGCCGCGCTGGAGCGTGATGTCGATCTCCGCGCTGTCGTTCTCGCCGTCGATCAGCCGCTCGGTCGCGGCCTGGGCGCGCCGCATCTCCCCCGGGGAGAGCTGCTGGGCGACGTGCGTGCCCAGCAGCTGCTCGCGTTCGTACCCCAGCATCCTCGCATACGTCCGGTTGAGATACTCGACCTGCCAGTCCGCGTTCAGGACGAACAGCCCGTCCTGGGCGTTCTCGACCAGACTCTCGAACAGCGCGAGCCGGTCGTGGTTCCCGACGGTGGCCGTGACGTCCTGGAGCACCTCGATGCGGTCGCCGCGCCCGTGACCGTGTTCGCCAGCCGCCTCCGCGTCGTCCGCCAGGGGGTAGCTGTAGTGACGGTAGTATCGTCCCTGATCGCCGACAGCGAGCTGTAACAGCGTCCCGTCGGGCTCGGCGGTCGATCCCGCGAGGTCGGCCAGGGCCGGGGAGCCGTCGGCTGTTCCATCCCGACTCCGGAAGACGGCGGCCAGCCGATCGTACAGCGACGCGGACTCCGGGGGGAGGTGCTCGCCGGCAGCGGACGGCAGGTACGCCGCCAGCGCGACGTTCGACCACCGCACCTGTCCGTCCGCGTCGACCAGGAACGTCGCGGCCGTCCCGCCCGCACTGGTCACGGTCTCGATCGCGTCCGAGAGCGTGCTCGGCGCCGTCGTCGCCCCGGTGACGGCCCGGATCTTCTCGAGCAGGAGGGAGGTATCCCCCTTGGGCCGCCGTTCGAGGACCACGTCCACGTTCCGGTGGAGGCTGACGTCGGGCAGATCGTCGACGCCGCCGTACAGCACGACTGGGGCCTCGAAATCCCGGAGCAGTTCCCAGTCGGGGTCACAGTCACCCGACACCACGAGACAGTCGAAGGGGACATCGGCCACCGCCGTCGCATCTGTGTCTGCGGGGAGCCGTCGGACGGTGATCCCCGCTCCGTCGACTCCCGACAGCTGGTTGGCGAGCGCCTCGCTGCCGACGACAAGCACCGTCAGCTCCTCGTCGGCCTGCCCTGCCGGGCCGCCGGGTGCGTCGGCGTTGCTCATCGACTGTCACCGACCCCGTCAGACGGTGTCAGCTTCGTTCCCGGTGGTACCACTGTGCACCCCTTGGGCGCCCTGACAAATAACGATACGTGTCGGCCGTTGGCTCCAGTCGGTGGCCCATCCCAGCAACCGTCGGCCGTCCCAAACACAGTAGTCACTCGCGTCCGGAGATCAACGCATGACAGATCGCTCACCCGAATCCGTCGTGCGCAGCTACTACAAGTACGTCGACGCCGAGCAGTACGACGACCTCGTCGCCTGCTTCGCCGAGGACGTGCGCTACGAGCGGCCGGGACAGCCGGCGATCGCGGGGCGCGAGGACCTCCGGTCGTTCTACCTGGAGGGGCGCCCGCTCGAGGACGGCAGCCACGAGATTCACGACGTCGTCGTCGACGGCAACACTGTCGCCGTCCGCGGGAGTTTCTCCGGCCTCCAGAACGGCCAGGAAGTCGCCTTCGGGTTTGCTGACTTCCACGAACTCGAAGACGGCGAGATTGTCCGCCGGTACACGTTCACCGACCGCGATGAAGTGTGAAGGATCAAAAAACAGCGGGTCAGTCCTCTAGCGTCGCTTCGGTGTCGATGCCGTAGACGCGGGCCGGCGTGTCGACGTGGGCAGTCCGCATCGCCTCCTCGTAGCCCTCCTCGCGGAGCCACCGGACGCGTCGCGGGACGGTCTTCGGCCCTAGCACTGCCCCGGGCCGGTCGGGGTCGTCGAGGAAGTCCGTCTCCATCAGGAACGGCTCCTCACCCGAGGCGGCTGCCTCGAGCGCGTCCTTGTTCGCGATGACGCTCGGGATGGGGCCCTCGACGGGGCCGCCCGAGTAGTGTTTGACCACGCGCTCGCGCGGGAGGCCGCGGTCCTCGGCCCACTCGGCGACCTGTTCGAAGTCGTCGCCGCCCTCGGTGTGAAGCTGGACGGCACAGCCGGTTTCGGAGCTGAGTTCGAACGCGTGGCACATCACTTCGTTCGAGGCCTCCCAGACGTCGTCGTCGTCGACGTCGTAGTGTGGCCGGCCTGACTTGATCGCCAGCGCCGGCCCGTCGGCGACGAACTCCGCGGCGACCTCCAGCCCCGCCTGCATCAGATCGCGGGCCTCTCCGGGCGTGTAACCGTCATCGACGAGCTGGGAAATCAGCGCCGGGTGGACGCCAAGCACCGGCCAGGCGCGCCCGTCGAGGACGGCCGTGGCTTCCTCGACGACCTCGCGGGTGATCTCGAACGTCTCGCGGAACACCTCGACGTCGCCGATCTCATCGACAAGGTACCAGGACGGCTTGTTGAGCACGAGCAGGTGTGTCCCGCCCGCGTCTGCGAACTCCTCGGCGGCCTCGGCCCCCCGGCCGTTGACTGGATCGAGGTGGAGGTGATTGTCCAGAATCGGCGTCTCGCTCATGGCTCGGTGTCCGAGGGCGCGCTGGAAAAGCTGTTCGTCTCGATACCGATGGAGCGACCGTTACGCGACCCTCCTTCCAGGGAATCTCTTCGGTGCTTGGCGAGGAGAGACCGGGGTCCCTCGCGCCGAGGATCCAGTCCAGAAACACGGAGAAGAAACTTTAGGTGTTCACTCGCTACAGAGGCCTATGAGCCAGGCCTCCCGGGAATCAGGTCGCGACGACGGCGACGGGTCACGGCCCGAGTTCTCCCACGACCCCAACGCCCAGCGTCGGGACGTCGTTGACGCGGCGACGCCGGCGCTGGAGAAGTGGGGGTACGGAACCGAGCTATCGGCCGTTCGGCGGCGCCTGCGCGGGGTCCTCGGGGCCAGCCTCGTCGTCATCGCGATCCAGCTATTGCTCTCTCCCGGGGGTGTCACCGGCTTCCTGATCACGCTCTGGTTTTTGCTCGCGCTGCCCGTCGCCGCCGTCGCCGCCTGCGTGCTCGTCCTGCTGAAAGATCCCGCAAACGCTCCGAACGTCTGGTGGAACCAGGGCACGCTCGCGACGGTCGGCCTGATCTCGGTCGCGACCATGGCCAAGGTCGGGCAGTCGGGACCGATCGGACGGGCGGTCTGGCAGCTCCTGTTCGGCGGCGACCCGCCGGCGCAGTCGGACTACCGCTTCGACTCGGGCGAGACCGAGATAGACCTGCGGGCCGTCGCCCGCGTCCGGCGGTACATCTGGTACGCCATCGTCGGCTCCGCAACCGTGATTCTCGTCGAACAGCTGGTCCAGCGAGGAGCGCTCGAATCGGTCGTGTTCGGCCGCCTCGGCGTCGAACCCGGCGCCGCAGAGTGGTCGATTCTCGTGCTCGCTGCCGGCGTCGTCGGCGTCCTGCTGGGCGCTATCCTGGCAGTCACGCGCGTCTGAAGCTGATCGCAGCGCCGTCCATGACGCTCACCTACCCGTCCTCGCCGAGCGTCAGCGCCCGCTGGGCCGTGTTCTGCAGCGCGTCCGAGCGCCCGTGGGCGCCGGGCGCGACTGCGACCGTCCGCACGCCCTCGCGGGCGGCCCGTTCCAGCACCGGCTTGAAATCGGTGTCCCGGGAGACGATCACGAGGACGTCGATTTCGCCAGCCGTGACCGCCGCGGTGGCGTCGACGGCCAGCCTGACGTCGACGTCGCCGCTGGTCGTGACCACCTCGAACCCCCGCGCCTCGCCGGCCTGGATCAGCGCCGGCGTCGCGTGCTCGTCGAAGTACAGCCGGGCGGTCACGACAACCCCCTCCTCGGAAGCGATCGCCCGGAGGTCGTCAAGGTCGACGTCGAACTCATCGCGGAACACGTTCGGTCCGTCGACGAACACGCCGACCCCCGGGTCCCCGTCCCGGTTCACCAGCGTTCCCAGCAGGTCCATACCCCAGGGTTGCGGCCCCTGGGCTTAGGCGTTGTTCCTGTGCGTCGGTCACTCCCGAGTTACAGTTATGGGATTGTGCGAGAGACATCCGGTATGGCCCGCCAGACAACTCGGTGTAACAACTGTGGCTACCGGGTGCGGTGGAACCCGGAGACGCGTGAGGGACCGACGATCTTCTTCGAGGAAGGGCTGTGTCCAAGCTGCGAGCAGTCGTTCGAGGACCGGGCGCCGGTATCGGCGCGGCGCGGCAACAAGCGGCGGTGAGGACGGCGCGCGGGACGGCGATAATGGCCGGGCAGCGCGGCCGTCTGGTGGCGATCAGCCGTCGCCGCCGGGCAGCAGTTCGGGCGTTCCGTCGCGGTAGATGTACTCGGTCGCAATGCCGGTCAGCGGCGAGTTCGCGGCGGTCGCCTGCCTGCGCGCGCGGTCGAGGTATGCCTCCCCAACTGCGACGACCGACTCGTAGGCAGCTCGCTCGTCGTCCGCGAGCAGGTACTCCGCGGTGACTGGCGTCAGCTGCCCCTCGGCCATGTCGGCCCGGTAGTCGTCGACATCGTCGAGCCAGATCTGGGCGCCGACAATCGCGAGCACGATCGACCGCTGGAACGCCGAGTCGACCGGCAGATCGGCCGCCCTGTACATCTCGATCATCGCGTCGTAGATGACGCCCACGCGGTCGTACTGGGTCTTGAGGTACGGCAGCTCCAGCTCCGCGTCGGTGAACAGGTCGGGCGGCTCCTCGAACACCGCGTGCTTGTATGTGGCCTCGATCTCCGCGAGGGCGTCCTCGTCTCCGTCGCGTGCCCGCGCCAGCAACTCGCGAAACGCCGGATCCTGTGCCTGGTGGGCCTCGGAGACGTCGACCGCCCAGCGGTACGTCTCCCGGACCGACTCGTCGTAGTGGTCGAACCGGTCCTCGACACGGTCCTGGAGGATTGCCTGCGCAATCTCGGCGATGCGCCGGCGGTCCGCGACGTCCGTCTCGAAGTCGACCGCGAAGTCCTCGAACTCGTCGTCGTTGATCGCGTCGCGCATGTCGCCGTCGATCAGCGCCTCAACAGCCAGCCGTGTCATCGCCTTCGCCCGGTCGTGGTCGGTCGACGGCAGTTCGCGGTAGAGCTGGCCGAGCGTGAGCTTCGCCGGCATCACGAGCTTGGTGTCGTAGGAGAAGGCGACGAACTCGTAGCCGAACTCCTCGGCGATCGCTTCCTCGACGGCGGCGAACGCCTCCTCGATCATCGCCTCGACCGCGGCGTCGCTTTGCTGCTTGAGCTGCAGGCTGCCGTAGTCGAACACGCCCGAGTGGGCGTAGTAGCCAAACACTGCACGGACTGGCGTCGGGAGGGGTCCGGCCCCGGCCAGCCAGCCAGCACTCCGGCGGAGCATCTGTGCTCCCGTGGGACCGTCGCCCTGTTTATCCTGTCGGTTGCGTTCCGTCTCGCCCCCCAGGACACATATACAGGTTTTTTATTGGCTACGCTGCAAGCCTGGGATAATGACAACCGAAACCCGCGATATTGTCGTCGTTGGCGGCGGGACAGCCGGCTGTTTCGCAGCGGCGACAGCGGCGGGCGAAGGGCTCGACGTCGTGGTCCTAGAACGGAAAAGCGAGGAGGAAGGGGGCCACATCGCCTGCGGTGACGCGATCAAGGGAAAGAGCACCTTCCCGGACGTGATCGACCGCGATTACCTCCGCGAAGAGTCGTTCACGAACGAGAACATCCAGCGGGCGATGTTCATGAACCCGAAAGGGGAGAACTACGACATCCCCTTCCAGGGGGAGTCCGGGGCCGTCGTCGACCGCAAGCGGTACGGCGAGGTGCTGCTCGAGGAGGTCGACCGCGTCGGGGCCGACATCCACTACAACACCGTCGTGAAAGACGTCATGCAGAACGGCAAAGTCACGGGTGTCACGGCGATGCGCGAGGGCGACTCGATCGCGTACGAGGCCGATGTCGTCGTCGACGCCGCTGGCGCGCTCTCCCTGCTGCAGGACAAAGTCGACTTCGAGGGGACGACCTACGACACGAACGTCGACTACTCGCAGTTCTGTTCGGCCTACCGGGAGGTCATCGAGATCAAAGAGCCTGTCGAGTACGACGACGCTATCGTGTTCAAGCCCACCGACGAACTGGGGTACCTGTGGTACTTCCCGCGGACTGACCGGGAGATCAACGCGGGGCTTGGGTTCCAGATGAACAAGCCGCCGATGAAGCTGGTGGACGTGCTCAAGCGGGACCTCGAGGAGCGCCCCGAGTTTCGCAACGCGGAGGTCAAAGACAAGCTCGGCGCAGCGCTGCCGACCCGGCGGCCGTACGACTCGGCGGTCGCCCCGGGGTTCATGTCGGTCGGCGACGCCGCCGGTCACGTCAACCCAACCACCGGCGGCGGCATCCCGGGGGCGGCGAAAGCCGGCCACTGGGCCGCCGAGGTCGCCATCGAGGCCATCGCTAACGGGGACGTCAGCGAGTCCGCGCTCTGGGAGTACAACCGCAAGGTCCAGACCGACTTCGGCCAGCGCTTCGCCGCGATGGACCTGTACAACATCTTCGGCTCCGCCCACGAGGTCGACGAACTGACCGACGTCGTGACGGCGCTGCCCGGCGAGATGATCATCGACCTCATGGGCAAGAAAGGCGAGACGTCGCTGTCGCTGACCGAAAAGCTCACGACCAGCATCACGACGCTCGTCAAAACCCGCGGCCACTGGGGGACGCTGTACGACGCCTACAAGGTTGGTCAGCTCGCCTCCCAGCTGAAGGAGGTCTACGACGAGTACCCGACGACGCCGGATGAGTTCGACCGGTGGCGCGACCGCCGCGACGCGATCATGGAGGAGGTCTACGAGGTCACCGGCGCCGAACCGAAGTACTGAACACAAGGCGGCGTAGTCCCCCAGCCCCCGGCCAGTCATACGGTCGTGCGTGATTATCACTTCGGCAGGTGGATATCGAATCCGCGGTTCCAGACCTGCTGCTGCAACCCCGTGTGGGATCTATATAGCCAGACATGATTCCGGACAGTGCCAGGACAATCCATCGGCTGTGTCATGCCCTGAACAACGGGATTCGGGTCGGCATGGCGTAACTGAATCACGTCTGGCTGTATAACCTGTGGTAAAGTGGTCTACGTATCCGTCATAGCAGCTTTTATACAGTAACGATGTCCAGGGTCGCACATGCGTCGGCGAGAGTTCGGACGGGGAGTACTGGGCATCGCAGGGCTGCTCGCGGCGGGAACGGCCAGCGGCGAGTCACCGCTTGGGGCAGCCACGAGCGAAGCAGGGGCCGTGCAGTCCGACGGGATCGACCGCATGCTGTTCCCGTCGACGGGCGGGCTGCTGGACGAAACCATGGAGCCGCTCACCGACGACTCGCTGGTCGCCGTCTGGGCCGAGCCGACGGCGGAGATCAACGACCGCGACGACGACGGTGACGCCGTCGACTATCCCGATGACGTCGACATCCCGATCGTCGGGATCGACGAGGTCGGCTCGGGCACTGTCGCCGCCATCGGCTCGCAGCTGGTCGACGACGGCAACCTCGTGCCGGAACTCGCGGGCGAGGACCCGCTTGGCGACCTCGGCAACGAGGAGTTCCTGCTGAACCTCTACGACGAGTACGCCGGCGACGGGACGATCCTCTGGGACGAGGGCCACGGGCAGTTCTATACGCTCGACCAGTTCCAGAATTTCGCTGCCTACGTGGAAGACAACGGGTACACCGTCGAAGTAACCTCGGACCTGCCGGCGGACCTCGACGGGGCCAGCGCCGTGGTGATCACCTCGCCCAGCGACGCCTTCAGCGACGACGAACTGGCTGCGCTCTCGCAGTTCGTCGACGACGGCGGGCTGGTCGTCATGCACAACCAGTCGGACTTCAACAATTTCGACGAGACCGGCAACTTCAACCAGATCGCCGACGACCTCGGGGTCGGCTTCCGGTTCAACGACGCCGAGGTCGGCGACACGGAGAACAACGTCGGGATCTACTACCTCCCGCTGACGGGCAACTTCAACGACGACTTCCCGCTGTTCGAGGACCGGCCGGGGATCCAAATCGACCTCCAGCGGGGACGTGAATACGACGTCACCGTCGAGAGCGTCGCCGACGGCGACACCGTCGACGTGCGGTTCGACGGCGAGGACATCGGGCTCGAAACCGACTTCACCGGCACGGTCCGGATCCTGGGCATCGACACGCCGGAGAGTGCGAGCGTCGCCGCCTCCGCCGAGCGCCCCGAGGAGTGGGAGGGACTGGCCTACGAGGCAGGCGACGTCGACCCGGTCGATGAGCTGGTCTTCGACTCTACAGCGAGCCTGCTGGATGCGAACGGCGAGCCGCTGACTGACGACAGCCTTCCCGTCGTCTACGCGGAGTCCTCGGCGTTCAACGTCGACGAGGATGGGAACGGGGACGCGGTCTCGTACCCCGACGACGCCGACATTCCGCTGGTCGCGGTCGACGGCGGGGTGGCCGGCCTCGGCGCTCCCTTCGTTGCCGAGGGGTTCGATTCGACGGCCGACAACGAGGAGTTCCTGCTGAACCTCTACGGCGACCTCGTCGACGGCGACACGGTGCTGTGGGACGAGAGCCACGGACAGTTCTACGACCTCGCATCGTTCCCCGAATTCGAGTCCTACGCCGAGGAAGAGGGGTACGACCTGCAGGCGACCGGCGACCTCGAGGGCGACCTCGGCGGCGCTGACGCCGTCGTGATTACCTCGCCCAGCGATGCGTTCACCGATTCGGAGCTGTCGGCGCTGTCGGACTTCGTCGACAACGGCGGCGCGGTGATCCTGCACGACCAGTCCGACTTCAACGACTTCGACGCGACCGCGAACCTGAACGAGGTCGCCGACGCGCTGGATCTGGGCTTCCGGTTCAACGACGACCAGGTGCTCGACGAGGACGAAAACGCCGGAGCGCCGTTCGTGCCGACGACCGGCAACTTCGACGGGTCGTCTTCGCTGTTCGAGACGCGGAGCGGGATCGACGACGACCCCGACGCGCGGACGACGGAGTACCTGATCCAGTGGGCTAACAACGCGACCGATTTCGCCAACCGGCTCGACGGCGAGGAGGTGACGCTGTTTTTCGACGACAGCGAACCGCTGCGCGACCCGACGCGCCTGCTGGCGTACATCCGCTACGACGACTCCGGTGACGGCCAGCGGGACACGCTGTACAACAAGCAGATCATCGAGGAGGGGTACGGCCGCGCGTACGGCTCGTCGCTGAGCCGTCACGACGAGTTCTGGCAGGCCGAGTGGGACGCCCGCCAGGCCGGCACCGGTATCTGGACGGAGAGCGACATCGACGACGCCTCACCGTACCGCGACGACGGCCTCGAAGAGGTGTTCGCCCCCGTCGCAGCGAGTATCGGCACGGCCGGCAACGGCTCCCCACAGCCCGACTCGGTGCTGTTCGCCGAGCCGACGGCCGACCGCGACGGGAATCCCCAGACCGGCCGCATCCCGCTGTTCGGCCGCGACGAGGACGCACGGACCGTGGTGGGCGGCAGCCTCCTCGTCGACGAACGCTACGAACGCCTGGAAGGATTCGAGGCCGACACCGCGGGGTACGACAACTTCCAGGTGGTGACCGAGAACATCGAGTCGCTCACCGACAAGGACGGCCCGGTGTTCGTCGACGGCGGGCACGGACAGTTCGGCGCCAGCTACGCGCTGTCGAGCGAGGACATGGCGTACTACCAGCGCCACCTCGAAGGCCGCGGCGTGAACCTCGAACAGCTCAACGACCTCACGCTCGACCGCCTCTCGATGGCGCAGGCGCTGATCATCACCACGCCCGCGACGGCGCTCACCCAGGCGGAACTCGATGCGGTCACGCAGTTCCGGGACGACGGCGGTGCGGTGGTGCTCATGGGGTCGGCAGCGGCGCCCGACGACGCCATCGACAACCTCAACGGGGTCGCGGCCGCGCTCGGGACGGATCTCCGCGTCAACACCGACCAGGTGGTCGACGCCGAGCGCAACGTGGCCGACGACCCCGAACTGCCCGCGACCCACGGGATCAACATGGTTAGGCGATACACTGACGGGAACGGCAACCTCGACATCGGGGACGTCCAGCAGGCGTTCCAGGACTACCAGAACGACCTGGTGGAACTGCGTCTCGTCCAGGAGCTGTTCCTGCTCTCTCAGCGGAACAACTGAGCGCCGGACTGTCGGTTTTTACTTTCGTTTTTTACCGTTTCGCTCAGAGATGAGTTTGACAGTAGTTCGAACACCAGTATCAGGCATCTGCGTGTGCGATCCCG
>PXSQ01000051.1 GCA_003022725.1 Halobacteriales archaeon SW_7_65_23
AAGTGATGCCACTGCCCCGGTGACTGTTTCGGGGTCTTCGAGATGCATGTCCCCGAACGTCGACGAGCACGTTCACGTACGTGTGTCCGACAGTATGAGGTGGCATCTTGTTTCTCTAACTCCTGTACGACAACCGGCGATAACATCACTAATTCGATAGTTGTTTCACTGAGTTCGGTACGAGCCAGAAGTGTCTCCGAGTTACCCCTGCATCTGGGCTCCCGTACTGACACTGGTGAGTTCATCGATACGCTCTTCGAGGGTTTCGATTTCCCGCCGTAATTCATCTGACTCCGGGTCGTCGCTGGCCGCAAGCCGGTCTTTGAGGCCTTGAAGCCGCGATTCCTTGAAATCCTCGTCGACTTCGGCCTTCCTGACGTATTCGCTTTCCGAGATCTCATAGATGTCTGACTCGGCTAACTCGGTCACTTCCAGTGCCTCAGCTACTTTCCCTGAGTCGACACTCATGACACGGTCGCGGTCAATCCCAGCCGCTTCGAGTTTGGTCAGCACTTCCTCCTCGTCCCTGAGCGACCGGTTGCGGCGCGACGTTCGCTGCACAGAACCGTACTGACCGTGGACCGGTTGGTCGTGATGGAGCCTATCAAGCAGTACGTCGGCGATGTCCGTCCGAAGTTCGTTTGCGTTCCGCTGGACATCTGAGCAGAGCGTATACATGTTCACCAGCGCATCTGTCTCCAGTGCCGTGAGATCAGACATTTCGTGACGCTCTAGTGCGTCGATAAGAAGCAAGGCGTCGGAGTACACGTCGATGCCATCGGGTTCGTTACGTTTGTTGTCACTAGTCCCTGCTTCCTCACTCGTCAGTTGCGAATCAGTCATACCCTCTTTTTCCATAATGACGCCGCGCTCTTCGTCAGTTTCGAAGCGCGGATGCAGACTCAGTACCGCCGGGTACGGACCGGCGTCGGCTGGAAGTCGACCGAGGTCGAACCCGTCATTGGAGTCCTGAATCCGCTGGTACAGTGTCTCGAACTGGTCACGCTGAAGCGGTCGGCGCTTCCCCGTGTCGGGGAACGTGATACTGACGCGGTGTTCTTGCACATCCCCGATGCGGAAGCGGTCGCGAGAGAGCGGCGTGATGAGTTCGGCACCGTCAGACAGTTCGTCGAGCTCGTCGAGTAGCGTGTTCCAACTGACGCTGAACGGCATATCGAACCGTAGCGCGTGCTCCGATAAAACACTCCGGCCGCCGCCCGACCGTTTCTGTTCCGGCCAGCCGGATGACCGATATGGTCGATACCGAGTATCTCCCGAACCGGCCGTTGACCGAGGGCGAGTTCGAACAACAGTTTGCGGACGACCGACAGGGGCGCATCGCGCTGTACATCCACGATGGCGACCTCTCCCTACTGAACCGATATCGGGAGCCAGTCGCAAGCATTGCCCCAGTGGAGTACTTCGAATGGTACCGGGAACTACTCGTTCCGTTTGCTGCTGGCGAAACCGGGCGACGCCACTACCGGGAGATTGCCGACCACTTGGAAGAGATGCAGGGTCTCGTCCCCGAAGAGCGATTTGCGGAGTTTGTCGGTTTTCTCAAAGACGAACACTCGAACCGACCGGCGTTTCTCGACGAACTCGAAAAGGCTGGGTTCTGACCAGGGTCGCTCGCCCCACTGCGAGGGTTTATGTCCGATATCGGCCCCAGTTGCTCGGTAAATGGACAAAACGCGACACACTATCCCCACTACGGTATTGCGAGACAACCGTGAGCAGCAGCCGTGGACGTTCGACGGATGTGCAGTCGAGACACGCGACGTGACGCTCTCGACTGGAGACTACGCCCTCCCCGACGACTGTGCGAATGATTCGGAAACAGACACCTACCATCCTCAGTTCGCGGTCGAACGCAAGTCCGGACACGACTTCCTCACTGCACTCACGTGGGAACGAGACCGTTTCACGTCCGAACTTCAGCGGGCCGCCGAGTGGACACAGCCCCTTACAGTCGTCGTAGAGGTGTCCTGGGAAACCCTGCTTTGTAATCGGGGCCCTATGAGGTGGCGAGACATCCATCCGAACCAAATAGCGGGCACCGTTTCGGCGTGGACTCGCCACTACAATGTTGCGTTCCATTTCGCCAGTTGTCGGCGGCGAGCCGAACTTTGTGCGTTTCTCTGTCTCGTTCGTCACAGGCTGTTAGGACAACTTGAGCAACTCTGACGGGGCAGATTATTCGGTCCATCATATCCACGCCGGCGACGACAGTTTGGACGGGAAGCGACTGTAGAAAACCAGAATATCACTGAGCGTCAACATATACCTAGATGATTATTGCGATTATTTTCGGCACCACGTCGCGTGAACGGTTTGGTTCGCGGGCTGAAGCCCACGAATTGTGACTCCCCGGCGGTAACGAGTCCCAACAATCACTATGAGACCCGCGCGGCGCGCTCGGGACAGTTTTTTGACCTGGCGGGTGAAGAGGACAGATATGACAGACCGCACACGCGCACACGTCTACGTGAGCGGGAAGGTCCAGGGCGTGTACTTCCGGGCGACGACGCGGGAAGAGGCCCGCGAGCAGGGCGTCGACGGCTGGGTTCGGAACCTCGACGACGGCCGCGTCGAGGCGGTGTTCGAGGGGCCCGAGGAGGACGTCGAGTCGCTGATCGAGTTCTGTCACGGGGGCAGCAAGGCCGCCCGCGTGGACGACGTCGAGGTCAGCTACGAGGAGCCCCAGGGCGAGGACGGGTTCCGCGTCCGATGGTAGCGGCCAAGCGACCGACTGCTTGACTCGCCTTCACTCTCCACGCGGCGCGCGCTGGCGAGCGTGTCCGATAGCAGTTCGTCCACTTCCCGAAGAACGATCAATAGCCCACACAGCTCAAATTCAGTCCGCAACAGCCTCGTCAGAGCCAGTCACCGCAGCAGGATCCTGGATCCAGAGATCCCCGAACAGTTCGTCCTGCCGCAATCGAATCTGCCCCCGGTGAGAGAGAAACAGCAGGCCGAGGTACGTCTGCACGCGCGAGGCCCCATCGGATTCGATCTCGCGGAACAGCACCTCCTTGCGGCCCTGGTCGTAGTGCTCGCGGATCGTCGCGTACACGTCATCGACGATCGCCTCGATGTCCTCGCCGTGGGTGTTGCCAGTCACGTCCTGTTCGGTCGGCTCGTTGTCCATCCGGAACTGGTCGGCGCGGCGGTAGTCCAGCTCCTGCGTGCCGCGGTCGAACCCGCCGGAGGAGCCGCTGGTGTCGTACTCGCGGGATTCTTTCCACCACGTCTCGCGCTCGGCCTCCCGGAGGTCACGGACGAGTTCGTCCAGCGTCTGTGGCATCCCGCGAGCGCGCTTGCGCTCGAGCCGGCGGTCCATCTCCTGCTCCAGGGTCGCGAACGGATCCGGCTCCGCGAGCGGCTCGTCGCCGGCCAGCTGCTCCCAGGGTTCGGGCTCCTCGGAGTCGGGCTCGTCGGGCTCCAGCAGCGCGTCGCTTTTCATCCGCAACAGCACGCTCGCGTAAAACAGCGCCCGTCCTGACTCTCGCAGTGCCGCCTCGTCCAGCCGTTCGAGGAACTTGTCGGTCACCTCGACGATGTCGATATCCCACGGGTCGATCTCGCCGTCCTCCGCCAGCTGGACCAGCACCTCGACGGGCTCGACGTCCTCGCTGCCCTCGTCCGCGCCATCTCCGGGCGAGTCGCCGTCGCCGGGCGAATCGCCGTTCTCCGATGGGTGACCGTCCGTCGGCGAATCGCCGTTCTTCGACGGGCTCGCCCCGTCAGCCTCGTCAGGTTCGGCCGGCGACGCGCCGTCGGTCGGGAGCCTCGACTCGTCCGGTGAGTCGCCTGGCCGCTCGCGCTCCTCGTGGCCCGTGATGTCCAGCGGGATGTCGCCGTCCGTCACTGGCGTCCACCTCCGGCGTCAGCCACTGGGGACCACCCCTGACGGCGCGTCAGTCATCCGCGGGCACCTCCGGTTCGGCGTCGCCGTCACCGTCGCCGGTCGAGAGGTCGATCCCTGTGACAGCGGAGACGTTGTCGTCCTGCATCGTGACGCCGATCGCCCGGTCCGAGCGGTCGAGCATCGCCGAGCGGTGCGAGACGACGACGAACTGCGCCTCCGCGGCGAGTTCGTCGACCATCTCCCCGACGAGGTCGGCGTTGGCGGCGTCGAGGAACGCGTCGATCTCGTCGAGCGCGTAGAACGGTGCGGGGTTGTGCCGCTGGATCGCGAAGATAAAGGCGAGCGCCGTCAGCGACTTCTCGCCACCGCTCATCGCGTTGAGCCGCTGGATCGGCTTGTCGCCGGGCTGGGCTTTCATCGTCAGCCCGCCGCCGGTCCCGTTCGAGAGCCGCTCGAAGATCTGCTGGAACTGCTCGTTGATCGCCTCGTAGGCGTCCATGAACGTCTCCTTCTTGCGCGCCTCGTAAGTCTCGATCCGGTCGCGGATCCCGTCGGCCTCCTCGACGAGGGTCCCTTTGCGATCCTGGAGGTCCTGCAGTTCGTCCTGGACCCGGTCGTACTCCTCGATGGCGAGCATGTTCACCGGCTCCAGCGCTGCCATCTCGCCCTCCAGGCGGTTGATCTCGGCCTCGACCTCGTCGCGGTCGGGCACCTCCTTCGGGTCGTACTCCTCGACCTGCGCCGCCAGCTCCTCGATCTCCCACTCCAGACGGTCGTGCTCCTCGCGGTGCTCGGCGAGCTCGCTCTCGACGGCGTTGACCCGCTCTCTGGCCTCGTCGCGCTCCTCGCGGGCGGTCGACGCGGCGTCCTGCAGCGCCCCGCGCTCCTCCTTGAGGTCGGCGAGCTCTTCTTCGAGTTCCGCGATCTCCGCTTCCTTCTCCGCAAGGGTCGCCTCTTTCTCCGTGATCCGGTCCTCGTACTCGTCGATCTGCTCCTCGGCCTCGGCTTTCCGGTTCTGGACGTCCTCGATCTCCTCGTGTAGGTCCTCGATCGCCTCGCTGGCGTACTCCTTTTCGAGTTCGAGCTCGTTCAGGTCGGCGTCGAGGTCGTCCCTGCGCCGCTGCAGGTCGTCGATCTCCTCGCGGATCGACTCCGCCTCCGCCGTGAGGTCAGGCAGCTCCGAATCTTCGACTTCCGCCTCGAGCTCGGCGATGCGCTCCTCGATGCCCGCGATCGTCTCGTTTTTCCCGGCGATGCGCTCCTCGAGTTCGTCCATCTCGTCGGAGACCGCCTCGCGTTCCTCCTCGATCTCCGCGAGGTCCTCTTCCAGGCGCTCGATCCGGTCCTCGATCTCGGTGATCTCGGTCTCGCCTCCCTCGATATCAGTTTCGATCTCGCGGACCTGGTCGGCGGCGTCGGTCTCGCGGTCGCGGGCATTCTCCAGCCGTTCCTCGACGTCGCGCAGCTCCTCGCGAAGCGACTGGCGCTCGTCTTCGAGCTCGTTGATCCGGGCGGCGACGCGCTCCAGTTTGCCGTCGCTGCCCTCGAAGGAGTACCGCGAGCCCGACTTCGAGCCGCCGGTCATCGCGCCGGACTTCTCGACGAGGTCGCCCTCGAGCGTGACGATCCGGAACTCGCCCATCAGCTCGCGGGCGGTCTCGATGTCCTCGACGACCAGCGTATCGCCCAGCACGTAGGAGAACACGCCGGCGTACTCGGGGTCGAAGTCGACGAGGTTGTACGCGAAGGCAACCACCCCGTCGCGGTCGGGCAGCGACGGGAGCGAGCGCTGGCGCATCTCCGTCAGCGGGAGGAACGTTGCACGCCCCGCGTTCCGGGACTTGAGGTACTCGATACAGCGCTGGCCGACGCGGTCGTCGTCGACGACGACGTTCGCCAAGCGGCCGCCGGCGGCCGTCTCGCAGGCGGTCGCGTACTCCGCATCGACCGCGCCCAACTGTGCGACTGTCCCGTGGACGCCGTCGACGTCGGCGTTCAGGACGCTCGTCACCGCCCGGCCGTAGGAGGTGTCGCCGGATTGGCCGGCTTTCGCTTCGAGTTCGGCGTACTCCTGCTGGGCGGCGCTGATCTCGTCCTCTAGGTCGTCGATCTCCGCCCCGAG
>PXSQ01000052.1 GCA_003022725.1 Halobacteriales archaeon SW_7_65_23
GGGTCGCTGCAGAAAAGGGGCTGTCCGGAACGAGCGTCCGCGCGAGCGGAGCGAGCGCGGTTCACGGGACCGAGCGGAGCGAGGTCCCGCTTTTTCGCCCACGTTTTTGTTCGAGGGGTTCCCGCAGCGAGCGAAGCGAGCGAGGAAACCCCTCGAAGAAAAAGGTGGGTTAGAAGTAATCGACGGTTTCGGGGAGTTCGAGCTTCATGCCTTTGCGCTCGCGGATCTCCATGATTTTCTCGCGCTGGAGGTTGTCGGCCATCACCTGGAAGCCGGCGTTCTCGGTGTTCCAGGAGGCCCGACCCTCGGTCGCGGAGCGGATGTCGCTGGAGAAGCCGATCATCTCCTCGACCGGCGCGACGCCCTCGACGACCATCAGATCGCCTTCCTGGTACATGTCGTCGACGCGGCCGCGGCGACCCTGAATCTCGCCGCTGGCGGCGCCCATGTGGTCGTTTGGCACGTCGATGCGGACCTCCTGAATCGGCTCCAGCAGGCGCACCTCGGCGTCGATCAGCGCGTTGTGCAGCGAGTTCCGGACCGCCGGAATGACCTGGGCCGGACCGCGGTGGATGGCGTCCTCGTGCAGGCGCGCGTCGTGCAGGCGGATGAGCGAGCCCTGGACCGGCTCGTTGGCGAGCGGGCCGTCGTTGAGGGCCTCCTCCATCCCCTCGATGACCAGCTCCATCGTCTCGTTGAGGTGCTGGATCCCTTTCGTCTTGTCGACGATGATGTTCGAGCCGTGGATGTGCTCGACATCCTGGGAGGTCTCCTTTTCGAGGCCGGCCTCCTGAAGCGCCTCGCGGCGTTCGAGTTCGGGCATGTCCATCGTCGCCTTCCCGCGGGTGATCGCCTCGACGACATCCCCGTCGAGGGGCTGGACGGTCATGTAGAAGCGGTTGTGGCGGTTCGGCGAGATGCCCTCGACCTCGCGGCTCTCGGCTTGGGGCGCCTCCCGGAACACGACGATCGGCTCGCCGGTCGTGACCGGAATGCCCTGGTTGCGCTCGATGCGCTGGGTCACCACTTCGAGGTGGAGTTCGCCCTGCCCGGAGATCAGGTGCTCGCCGGTGTCCTCGTTGATCTCGATCTCGATCGTCGGGTCCTCCTTGGCGACCTGCTGGAGCGTCTCGATCAGCTTCGGCAGGTCGTCCATGTTCTTCGCCTCGACGCTTTTCGTGATGACGGGCTCGGAGATGTGCTCGATCGACTCGAACGGCGTCATCTCCACGCTGGAGACCGTCGAGCCGGCGATGGCGTCGTTGAGGCCCGTGACGGCGGCGACGTTTCCGGCAGGGACACGCTCGACTTCCTCGCGCTCGCCGCCCATGAAGATGCCGACGCTCTGCAGGCGGTTCTTGCCGGCCGTCCCGGAGACGTACAGCTCCTGGCCCTTCTCGAGGGTACCCGAGAACACGCGGCCGGTGGCGATCTCGCCGGCGTGGGGGTCCATGCCGATGTCGGTGACCATGAAGACGATTTCGCCGTCCTCGTCGACCAGCCGCATGGTCCCGGCGACGTCGGAGTCGCTGTCGCCGCGCCAGATCCGAGGGATCCGTCGGGGCTGGGCGTCGACGGGGTTCGGGAAGTGCTCACAGACCATGTCCAGCACCACGTCGGCAAGCGGCGTCCGCTCGGCCAGTTCCTGGCGCTTGTCGGCGCGCTCGAGTTCGATGATGTCGCCGAAGTCCATCCCCGTCCGCTGCATCGACGGGAACGAGACGCCCCACTTGTACAGTGCCGACCCGAAGCCGACGGTGCCGTCCTCGACGGAGACCGTCCAGTCGTCGTTGATGTCCTCCATCTCCTCGGTCATCCCCCGGATCAGTTCGTTGACGTCGCGGATGACCGCAGTCATGCGCTCCTGCATTTCCTGGGGCCCCTCCTGGAGCTCGGAGATGAGGCGGTCGACCTTGTTGATGAACAGCGTCGGCTTGACGCCCTCGCGCAGCGCCTGCCGGAGAACGGTTTCAGTCTGGGGCATCGCGCCCTCGACGGCGTCGACGACCACCAGCGCGCCATCAACCGCCCGCATCGCACGGGTGACGTCCCCGCCGAAGTCGACGTGGCCCGGCGTGTCGATGAGGTTGATGAGGTGGTTGGTGTCCTCGTACTCGTGTGTCATCGAGACGTTCGCCGCGTCGATGGTGATGCCGCGTGCCTGTTCGTCTTCCTCGGTGTCCATCGCCAGCTGCTCGCCAGCCGTCTCGTCGGAGATCATGCCCGCGCCTGCAAGCAGGTTATCTGTAAGGGTCGTCTTGCCGTGATCCACGTGTGCCGCGATTGCGATATTACGAATGTTCTCAGGCTTGTCCATCAACTCCTCGCATTCCTGGACGATTTTCTTGCGTCGGCCCATTAGTATCCTCGCTTACCGGCAGGAGGGTCAAAAGGGTAGTGTTTCCGACCGCCGAGGCCGTCACTCCCGCTTGACCGTGGGACCGCCCCACACGGACTCGCCAGCCGCCCTCCCGGAAGTTCCAACGAAATTTCAATGCAGTTCCAACGGAGTTCGAACCGAGTTTCCCCGGAATTTGTCTGGAATTTGAAAAACTAACTTATACTGATAGGTCGAGGGTCGGAACGCAATGGTAGAACGCAATTCCACGCGACGGCGGTTTCTGCAGGCTGCAGTCGGGGCCTCGATGATCGCCGTGGCCGGATGTACTGGTGACGACGACGGCGGCAGCAGCGGAGAGAACGGGATGGATAACGAGAGCGGCATGGACGACGAGAACGGGATGGAGAATGGCGAAGAAAATGGGATGGAGAATGGCGAGGAGAACGGGATGGAAAACGGCGGCGACGGCATGATGGAGCCGACAGATCCCGAGGAGGCGCCGGTCGTCGAGGTCGACCGGTTCAGCGAGGACGCCGGGACACTGTTCGTCAGGGCGAACAACGATGCCCTTCCGGGTGCGGACGAACCGATCGACTTCGACCAGGCGCCGTTCATCACGACGGGGCTGGACGCCGACGGGAACACGGTCCAGTACTACAACTTCGACGTGATGCCGACCGTTCCGGCGCCGATCTACGCGCTGTTTTACGAGAACGGCGACCCCGTCGAGGGCCAGCTCAACATCATCGATGTCGTTCCGGGCGACGACGGCTACAACGACTTCTGGCACGTCCAGAAGGTGACGGTGCCGGACGATTACACCGCGAACACGATCACCAGCGCAGCCGCGCTGCTTGAACACGACTACGACATCGAGCCGACCGGGATGATCAAGAACTGCCCGGTCGTGCCCGAGGGCTCGACAGCCTCGAAACAGCACTCCGCGGACGACGGTCCCCAGGACGCTGTCGAAGGCTGGTACGAGGGACAGGTCGTCTCCTACCTCGTCTTCGAGGAGGACAGCTTCGAGGCCCAGAGCGGCCAGATGCCGACCTCGCCGATCCACGTGACGTTCAACGTCAACCCTGGCGAAGACGGCGGCGGCCCACCCTCGGGCTTTATGACCGAGGAGGGCAGCGACCAGACCCACAACGTCGTCGCGACGGTGCCCGGCGACCCGAGCTACTCGCCACTCTGGGATGTGAAGATCTATAACAACGCCGAGTTCGACTCGGTGTCGGATCTTGATTCGGCGCTCGACGCCGAGCAGCTCGCCGACGGCCCCACCGTCAACTGTCCGGTCGTCTCCGAACAATAGGCCGGTCGGCCGGGGCGCCGTCTCCCTTTCACTCCGTTCAGACAGTTTTCGAACCCCCGATGTGCAGTCGATTCCGCGTAAGAGTAATACAGTTCTATCCCCGATAGTACCCCACATGGACGTCGAGGTCCAGGGAGTCGGACCGGAAGCGCCGTTTCTCGGAGCGCGCGACCTCTTCGAGACCGAACGGACCGTCGAGCGGCCCGTGACGGTTACAATCGTCGAGGATCCCGACGAGCGGACGCGCGTCGGCCACACCGACGACGGCCACTGGCTGACCATCTCGCGGCAGGCCGCCACGAGCGCGATGGCCCGCGAACTCGCCCTCCACGAGTTCGCCCACATGCACCTCTACGAGCAGGGCCACCCCTCGCACACCCAGTCGACGGAGGAAGCGATCTTCCTCGCGCTCGCCGGGAGGAGCGTCGAACAGCGTAAACTCACCCACTGCTACCAGATCGCCAACCACATGAAGGACATCTACGCCGACGACCTCTGGCTCGACGTCGCGCCGGCGGACAAGCTGGTTGCCTTCCTGGAGTCGAGCCTCGCTGCCGCGGTCGCGGACCGCCCGGCGGACCCGCCAGCCTGGGAACGACTAACGCCCGCTTCGGACCCCGAAATCACGGCCGTCAACGCGGCGTTCGCGCTCGGTCTGGTCGAACGTAACGGGCTCGTGGGCGACGGGCACCCGATATACGACCTCGCACACGCGGCGGCCGCTGACGCCCCGGCGGTCGAGTTCGAGGCGTTCCGGGAGGCGTTCCGGTCGCTCGATCCCGACCCAGACGAGAGCGAGTACCGGAAGGCGCTGGTCGACGTCACCCGCGCGTACGCCGGCGGGAAGAGGCCCGCTGCGGACTGATCCCACCGTGGCGCTACAGCCACAGCAGCGGCGACAGCGCGAGTCCAGCGGCGAGAGCGAGAACGGCGTAGTCGATCGGCGCGAACGACAGCCGCGGCAGCGTCGGATTCCAGGCAAAACACCGGGCCTGCAACGCCACCGAGAGCCGGTCTGCACGGTTCATCGACCGGGCGAGCGCGAGCGTGGTGATCCGCCCCACCCGATCCCGCAGCGGCCGGCGCTCCCCGCCCCGGGCGAGGGTCGCCTCCCTGATCCGGCGCAGGTCCTCGCGGACGACGGGGATGAACCGGAACGTCAGCGCCACGCCGACGCCGAGTAACTGGCCGAACCGTCCCGGCACCGTCCGCTGGATCGCTGCCCGCGTCTCCCTGACCGGCGTCGAGTGGACGAACGCCGCACTGACGAACAGCACCGGGACCACGCGGACGACCGATCGCAGCGAGTCCAGCCCCCGCTCGGGCTGGATCCACGGCGGGCCGAGCGTGACGGCGCCGAGGACCGGCCCCAGCAACAGGACCAGCAACACGACCCAGTACGCACGCAGTGCCTGCCACACCGACAGCCCGGCCAGCAGCAGACAGCCCACGGCGAGCGCCAGCATCGCCGGGAGCCAGGGGACAGCGGGCCCGGCGAAGACGGCGATGGCGAACGCAAACTGGACGGCCAGCTTGCCCCGCGGGTCGAGCCGGTGAGCGAGCGTCTCACCCGGTGTGTAGGTGAGCATGGATTACCCCGCAGCACCGGGCCCGGGGACGCGAACGTCGATCTCGGCCAGCCGTTGGCGGGCGTCGTCAGGCGGGAGATCGAACGCCACCGCCCCCGAGTCGAGTCCGATCACCCTGTCCGCACGGTCCAGCACGTCGCGGACGTCGTGGGTGACGAAGACGATGCCGGTGCCGTCAGCGGCGAGACTGTCCAGCCGCTGTAGTGCCGACCGCCGAGCCGGCCAGTCGAGGCCGGTGAACGGCTCGTCAAGCACCAGGTGGTCCGGCTCCATCGCCAGCGCCCCGGCGATCGCCACCCGGGCCTGCTCGCCCCCCGAGAGCTCGTCGATACGTTCCTCCTCCCGATCCGCCATATTCACCGCACCGAGCGCCTCCGCCACCCGCCGGTCGATCTCCTCGTGATCCAGCCCGAGGTTCTCCGGGCCGAACGCCACGTCGGCGCCGACGGTGGCGGCCACGAACTGGTCGCGCGGCGACTGGAACACCATCCCGACGCTCGTGCGCGCCCTGACTGGATTCTCCGCTGCCGGCTCCCCGTCGACCAGCACTTCGCCGTCGTCGGGGTCGAGCAAGGCGTTAAAGTGGCGAATGAGCGTCGTCTTCCCGCTGCCGTTCGGGCCGGCGAGCACAACCCACTCGCCGTCCGCGATGGTCAGCGAGACGCCGTCGAGGGCCCGCTCGCCGTCGAACTCGTGGACGAGGTCCCGGACTGTGATCATCCGACTCGCCACTATGGCCGTTCCAGCAGTTCGTTCCCGCCGGCGACGATCCCGACGGTGATGGCGATCTTGACCGCGTCGCCGACCGCGAACGGTGCCATGAAGCTGGCCGCCCGCGGCAGGGTCCACCCCTGCACTTCGGCGAACCACGGGACACCGATCGCGTAGATGATCGCGCTGCCGACGACGAGCCCGGCCGTCACCCCGACCGCCGGGAGGTCGTCGACGGAGACGGGGGCGAGTGAGCGGTGGGCTACCAGGCCGATGGCTGCCGCGGCGAACACGTACGAGATCAGGAACCCGCCGGTCGGGCCGAGCGCGATTCCGACGCCTGCAGTCCCGTTCGAGAACACCGGCGCGCCGGCGACGCCGACCAGCAGGTACAAAAGCATCGAGAAGCCGCCCCACACCGGGCCAAGCAGGATCCCGGCGAAGAACACCCCGAACGGCTGGAAAGAGAACGGAACGCCGCCCGGGAGGTCGATCGAGAACTGTGCGAGTACCGCCGTCAGCGCCGCGATGAGTACGGCACCACTCAGGTACGCTACTGTCCCTGCGTTCACCAGGTCGACGGAGTCCGAGTACTCCTGTGACATACTCCCACGCTCTCCGTCAACCAAGTTCAATATGTCGGTTTACGGCCTGTCGGCGGACGGACCGGTCGGTGGTTGACGGAAGATGGAAGAAGATGGCTGGCGGGTACTGCGGCGCGAACGGGGTTACCGTGCGGCAGCCGCGACGCGCTCTTTCTCCTCTTTCTGGTCGACGGCGTAGGTGCCGACGTCGTTGTTGGCGGCGCCCATCAGCTGGCTCGCGAGCGCCGAGGCGGCGTCGGTGTCGGACTTGAACGAGTCGCTGAGGACGCCCTCGGCGATGAACTTCAGCGCCTGGTCGACGCGGCGCTGGGGCGAGACGTCGACGGCTTGGGGGACCGAGATGCCGCCGTACTTCAGGCGGACGGTCTCCTCGCGGGGCGCGCTGTTCTCGACGGCACGGACGAGGATCTGGATCGGGTTCTCGCCGGTCCGGTCGTGGATGATGTCGAACGCCTCCCGCGTGATGCGGGTCGCGAGCTGTTTCTTCCCGGTGTTCTCGTCGGTCTGCATCAGGCGGTTGATCAGCCGCTCGACGATGCTGATCTCGCTTTTCTTGAACTGCTTGTCGGCGTGGCGGCCCATCGTGTTCGCGATGGGGGTGACCTTGATGTACCGCTCGGTCGAGACGTCGCTGTACTCGATGCCTTCGGTCTCCCACTTGCCAAAGAGGAGGGCGCTGGTGTCCTCGTCGCCAGCGGGTGCGTCGGGGTCTGGCTGGTCTGTCGACATTGTTATCGCACCGGTTTCTCGGCGTTCCCGCGGACCAGTTCGATCAGCGACACGCCGTTGACTTTCTCGACCTTGTAGTTGACGCCGGAGATGTCGCCCATCGCGCGACCCTTCGCGCCGCCGATGCCCGCGATGGTCACCTCGTCGTGCTCGTCGATGAACGAGATGGCGCCGTCGCCGGGGCAGAACGCGCTGACCTGCTTGCCGTTCTTGATCAGCTGCACCCGGACGCATTTCCGGATCGCCGAGTTCGGCTGCTTTGCCTCGATACCGATCTTCTCGAGCACGATGCCGCGGCCCTGCGGCGCGCCCTCGAGGGGGTCGGACTTCTCGCGAAGCCCCCGTTCACGTCGCGCGTACTCCGAGTCGGACCACCGGTGTTTCTGGCGGTCCTTCTTGAGCTTGCGCGCGGCGTACTTGCCGTTTGCCATAGTACCCGTCGGTATCCGGTGGAGGCACTTAAGACTCCTCTTTTCGCCCGCCGGCGTGTCGCCCACTGGCGAGGGTTCGCGCCCGGTCACTCCGGTCCCGTGGTTGGTATCGAGCCGACCGGTCACTCCTGTCCTGTAGTTGGTGTCGAGCCGACCGGTCCACCGCTCGCCCGATCCGTGGAGCAGGTCCCCGCCGTGGATCCCGGCCAGCAGTCGGTCCTGGTTTCGGCGCTACCGGCCGTCGAGGTACCCCTCGACGAGGCTCTCGACGTACTTCGCAACCACGTCGACCTCGAGGTGGACCGGATCGCCCGCCGATTTCTCCGAGAGTGCCGTCACGTCGTACGTCTCCGGGACGATCGCGACCGCGAACTGGTCGTCGTCGAGCGCCGCGACGGTCAGGCTGATCCCGTCGACAGCGATCGACCCCTTCTCGACGACGTACGCCGCAAGCGACGGCGGCAGCGAGAAGACGAACTCCCAGTCGTCGCCGAGCTGACGGATCTCGACGACCTCCGCGGTGTCGTCGACGTGGCCCTGGACGAAGTGGCCGTCGAACCGCCCGTCAGCCGCCAGCGCACGTTCCAGGTTCACTCTGTCACCGGCGCCGAGTTCGCCGAGGTAGGTCCGATCGAGGGTTTCTGTCGCCAGGAACACCTCGAACCAGCCGTCGCCGAACGCCTCGACCGTGAGACAGGCACCGCTGACGCTGATGCTCGCACCCTGCTGGAGCCCCGCGAACCTGGTCGCGATCCGCAGCCGCCGGCCCTCCTCGCCGGTCGTGACGTCGAGAACTTTTCCGGTCTCCTCGACGATACCCGTGAACATACCAGGCGTTGGCAGCGCGTTGGCGAAAGTGCTACGATCCAGGTGAGCTTTCCGGCCCTGACAGCCCCCCTACCCGGCGACGGGCGGATCAGCGAGCTCCTCGAGGAGTTCCTCGAGCGTGCTGTCGGTGGGTTCGTCGTACAGCAGCACGTCGACCGGGAGCGTGGGTGCGCCGTCGACGAGGCCCTCAAGGATCACCAGCCGTTCGCGGGCACGGGACATCCCGACGTAGAAGACGCGGCGTTCGTTGTCCGTCACCGTCGGGACCGGGCTGGTGTGTTTCGTCAGCTCCCTGCCTCCGGGAATCTCCTTGCCCTTCTGTTCGACCGTCGCGGCCATCTGCTCGACGACCTTCTCGGTGAGGTCGGTCGCCACGAACACGTGATCGGCTTCACGACCTTTCGCGGAGTGGATGGTGCCGAGACGGACGCGGTCGCGGTCCATCCCGCGGTACGCGCTGGCGAAGTACGCCCGGACGGACCGCTCCTGAAAGCTGGTCACTTTCCGGAGCATGTCCGCGGCTGACGGCGGATCCGGTACGAACGGCACCATGTCACGCACCAGGTCCGGCTCGACGTCGATCTCCGCGATGTCGTCGACGTCGGCTTCCTCCTCGCGCTCGTCCAGTTCGTCGAAGAAGTCGTCGCGCTCGCCGGTGCCGAACGCCGAGTCGACGAGCATGTCTGCGAGCCGGCGGGCCTGCAGTCCAGTCAGCGGCTCGTCCTCCGAGAGCGCCTCGATCCCGTCGACGTACTGCGTAAGGCGGTCGGTCCACATCCGCTGGTCGGTGAGACACTTGAACGGGATCCCCTCGTCGATGAACTCGTCGATGAACTGGAACATCTGGTAGCGGGCGCGGAACAGTACCATCGCCGTCTCGTCGGTCTCCTCGACGGTCCGGCGGACCTCCCGCGAGAGGTCGAGCATCGACCGGTTGCGCTGGGCCTCGACGGTGCCGCCCTCCTTGCGGGGTTCGAGGTCTTTCTCCTGGCGTTTCTCGATGTGGCTCACCTCCCGGTTGACCACGTTGAGGATCCGCGAGGGCAGGCGGTAGGAGTTCGGTAGCACCACGTCCTCGTCGACTTTCTCCTCCAGTAGCAGGTCTGGATCGGCGCCCTGCCAGGCGTACACCACCTGGTCGTCGTCGCCCGCGATCAGGACGCGCTTCATGTGGGGACGCCACTCAGCGTAAACGTCGTACTGCAGCGTCGTGATGTCCTGAAACTCGTCGATCACCAGGTAGTCGACGTTGGGCAGCAGCGACCGTTGTTTGACGCGTTCGAGCATGTCCGCGAACCCGACGAGGTCGTGGTTGCCTTTCCAAGAGCGCCAGGCGCGGATCGCCTCGGGGATGTCAAGGCGGTCGTCGTCGCTGGACCAGGTCGGCGTGTACTTGTTCCCGGTCTGGGCCCTGTCGTCGATCCCCGGCGGCAGCCGCACCTCCTCCTCGTCCCACTTGAACGGCACGTCGTACCAGTCCTCGACGTCCCGGCGAGTCCGCTGGAGCCACTGCGAGGTGGCGATCACCTTGTTGCCGAGCGTCGTCGACCGCGCCGAGCGGCGCCGGGACCCCTCGTACTCGTCCTCGAACTCCAGGCCGAAGTCCTCGCAGAACTCAGCTTTGTCGTCCTCCCCGACGACGTCCCCCCGCGAGAGATTCAGCAGATCGTACGCCTTCGCGTGCATCGTGCAGACGTTCCCACGCAGCGCACGTGGCGTCGTATCGAGCCGCTCGGCGAGCCGTTCGCGCACCTCGGCAGCGGCCGCTCGCGTGTACGAGACGACCAGTACGTCCCGAACCTCGACGTCGTCCTTCTCCTCGAGCAACTGCTCGACGCGGTCGAGAAGTGCGGTCGTCTTCCCACTCCCCGGGCCGCCGAACAGACGAGTCACCTCGGTAGCTTCGGTCATTAGACCACGTAAGGACCTCCTAGTTCATAAAAAGCGTGACTTGCCCCTGCCGAGTCACTTGTACAGCGAGAGGTACAGCATGCTGAAGCCGATAATGAAGGGGAACGTCTCGGCCATCTGGAAGAAGATGAGCACGAGTGGATCGGCGGCACCGCCCAGCTGCGTGATGACGCTGCTGACAGCGACGCCCATGCTGATGAACGCGAACCCGATGAAAGCGTACTGCAGGCGGTCGCTCCGCTGTTGCTGATATGCCTGAAAACTGATGATCGTTATGCCGAGCGTTAACCCGAATACGACAAACCGCATCAATGTCAGCAGAATACGACCTATGAGCTCGATTTCCACCATTTCCCCAGCGGGGGTACAGGTACATCAGTAATAAACATGGCTATGCCGGGTGGTACTGATACTGTCGGACGTAACTCTGTGTCACATCGTGACACTCTCCAGGCTGTATTCGCACGGTTGAACGGCTGAACGTGACACGTGACTCCACGAAATTACGTCCGACAGTATCACCAATCTCTGCTCTCTGCGGAGACAGACCCGTTCCGCCTGGATTCTCAATTCGAGGTTTCACGTACGTACAGCCACCAGTATCAGACCTGGCTGTGAATCCGTACGGCCGTGGCTTTGCCCGTTCCTGCGCAAGCCCGCGAAGCCACTCCTCGTGTGGCGTAGCACTGCAATAGTACCGGCAGTCCGTATCACGATGCGAACGTGTTCCAGGACGAGGCAGGACCGAACCACGTCTCGACCTGCTCACTCAGTGTTGAGGTCGTCCCAGAGTTGACTGAACCGGTCCGGGAGGTTCTCCTCACGGTAGATGCGAACCCGGTACTCGTCGTCCTCCAGCGAGATCACCGTGCTCTCGAAGTTCGACTCGTAAACCTTGTAGTGGTTGCCGTCCTCGGCGACCAGCGTCCGATCCGTGACGAGGTCGTACTCGTTGAGCACCTCCAGCCGGCGGTACACCGTCGGCAGGGAGAGGTCACACTCCTCCGCGAGTTCCTTCGCGGACTTTGGCTCGACGCTGATCGCCGCGAGGACCGCCCTGGCGTGCTGATCGCCGATCGTGTCCAGGATCTCCTCGATTGGCTTGTCTTCCACGGGATGATCCATTACGCGGGGAAGCAAAAGGGTTTTCGAGTCAGGTGATTCGTTACCGCTACGGTGTCACAGTTCGTGCGTCACAGCCCGGCAAACGCCCGATATGACGAGGTAGTCCCGAAAATAGTCACGAACGACCTATGATAGTGATTGTTGTGATTATTTTCGGGAGTTTCACGGGCTGACACCGGAGTCTGATGGGTCGACAGCGGTAAAGACTCACAACAATTACTATGAGACGTCTCACTCCGTCCTCGACGTCGACCGCCGATCGCAGGTCGCTGTAGCTCATCCCTCGCTGCTCCCAGTCGGGCTGGTGCGTCTCCGAAAGTGCCAGCAGGATCCGCAGCCGAAGCGGGTTCGCGAGCACGGAGAGGCCGTCCGCGGCCGTCTCGGCGAACTGGCGATCCGTCATGGCACCAGATTGCTCCCCGACTCACATTGGTCTATCTCTCGCCCGTACCGGAACCGGGACCCGCCGGTCCCGATATCAGCTCGGTTACCAAAAGAACGTTCTCCTGGGGTTTTTGCTGGTGGCACCCGTGTTCATCAAGTACGATGACAGCGAGTCAGCGGCGTCCAACGGAGACGACAGCCGACGCGGCCGAGGCACCCGATGGGACGACAGCCGACGGGACGCCAGCGGAGGCCATTGTCACCGTCGAGGGACTCCGGAAGACCTACGCCGGCGAGGAGGGCGAGATTACGGCCGTCGACGACGTCTCCTTCGCCATCGGTCGGGGCGAAGTCGTCGGGCTGCTGGGGCCGAACGGCGCCGGCAAGACCACGACGATCAAGTCGATCCTCGGGCTGGTCGAGCCGACTGACGGACGGGTGTCGGTCAACGGGATCGACCCCCACGAGACGCCGGCTGCGGCCTACCGCCACGTCAGTGCCGTGCTGGAGGGCGCACGAAACATCTACTGGCGGCTCACCGTCCGGGAGAACCTCCGGTACTTCGCCGGGCTGCAGGGCATCCACCCGAATGCGGCCGGCGAGGAGATCGATCGCCTGCTCTCGCTCGTCGACCTGACCGACAAGGCCAACGAGGAGGTCCGGGGACTCTCGCGTGGGATGCAGCAGAAAGCCTGTCTCGCCTGCGCGCTCGTCCGCGACACGCCCGTGGTGTTCCTCGACGAGCCGACGCTCGGCCTCGACGTCGAGGCCGCCCGCGACCTCCGACGGGAGCTGCGCCGGCTCGCCGAGGAGGAGAACCGGACGATCGTGCTCTCCAGCCACGACATGGACGTCATCCAGGACGTCTGCGACCGGGTCGTGATCATCAACGAGGGCCGGGTCATCGCCGAGGACAGCGTCAACGCGCTGCTTTCCCTGTTCAGCACCCAGGCCTACCGGATCCAGCTTGCCGACCCGTTCCCTCCCGCCGAGATCAGTCGACTTGCGGCGTTCGACCCCGAGTGGGTCGACGACCGGACCGCGTTCGAGGTGACGCTGCCGGACAGCGAGGCGTTCTACCGCCTCACGGATCGACTGGAGGCCGCGGGCGCGGCCGTCCAGGATGTCGACTCGGTCCAGCCCGACCTCGAGGAGATCTTCCTCTCGATCGTCGAGAACGAATCCGTCGCCGAATCGCTCGAAGCGTCCGGAGACAACTCCAGCACGAACGGCTACCGTGAATCGCCACAGGTCGGTGGAGGTGATCGCTGATGGCCTCCAGCTCCGCAGCCGCGGGGGAGCAGGTCGGGAGCCAGCGGACCCCGAGCATCCGCGCGCTGTTCCGGGCCGTGTTCGAGAAGGAGCTCATCCTCCTGCGGCGGTACTGGTTCAACACCGCCGCCGGGCTGGCTGCGAACTACATCCTGTTCGTGTTCGTCTTCTTCGGCGGCCAGGAGGTCGCGCCGACGCTGATCGAGGAAAACCTCACCGGGATCATCGTCGGCTGGTTCGTCTGGACGATGTCCTGGAGCGCGTTCCAGGACTCGGCGCAGACGCTCAAGCGCGAAGCCTCCTGGGGGACGCTCGAACAGACCTACATGAGCCCGCTGGGGCTGCTGTGGGTGCTCGTCGCCCGCATCATCGTCCAGCTGTTGTTCACCGTGCTCACCGGGCTCGTGATGCTCGTCCTGCTGATGGCGACGACCGGGAACTGGATCATCTTCGACCCGTTCACGGTTCTGCCGCTGGCGGTCGTGACGATGGCGTCGGCGACGGGGCTCGGGTTCGCCTTCGGCGGCCTTGCGCTGGTCTACAAGCGGATCAGCAGCGTGTTCCTCATCGTTCAGTTCCTGCTGCTCGGCGCGATCAGTTCGCCCGACGTCGCCGCGACGAACGCCCTCCCGCTGTCCTGGGGTGTCGGCGTGCTCACCGAGGCAATGGAAGGCGGACTATCGCTGTGGGAACTCCCGCCCGTCGATCTGGCCGGCGTCACTGCCGTCGCGGTCGGCTACCTCGCGGTCGGCTACGTCGCGTTCCGCTACGCCGTCTCGGTGGCCAAGCGCCGCGGCGTGATGGGCCACTACTGAAGTTCAGTTTCGGCGTTGCCCGCTTTCCACCTGACACCGCTCACCCGTTGCCGAGCCACGGCGTCCCCTCGCCCTGGCCGCTGGTCTTGTAGGTGCCCTGGGCAGTGGCGACCGGGTCCCCGTCCTCGTTTGCGACGTCGACCTGCACCATCGAGAGGCTGGAGCCGTGCCTGATCACGTCTGCGGTCGCGTACAGGTCCGACGTCGCCGGCGCGAGGTAGTCCATCCGCATGTCGACGGTCGGCGAGACGTCCATCGACAGCGAGATGACCGCCGCGCCGCCGGCGGTGTCGGCCAGCGCGTAGGTCACGCCGCCGTGCATGACCTCCCCGTGCTCGTTCGAGCGCAGCGACTCGTCGAACGGCAGGCGGGCCTCGGCGTGGCCGTCGCCGGCCTCCGTCACCTCGATCCCCAGCAGTTCGACGAACGGCGTCTGATTGAACAGCTCGACAATGTCCATGCCCCCGCTCAGGGGGCACAGCCGGAAAAAGCCAGAGGAATGGGAAACAACGGGCCGGGCGTGGATCCGGCGTCCCCGCTCGACGGGGCGGTCGGACTGGCGGTCAGGGCAGGTGGAGTTCGATGGCCGCGCCCTGCCCGAAGCCGACGCACTCGGTCGCGAGGCCGAGGTCGGCGCCGCGGCGGTTCATCTCGTGGGCGAGCGTCACGGGCAGGCGCGCGCCGCTTGCGCCCAGCGGGTGGCCGATGGCGATGGCGCCGCCGTTGACGTTGAACATGTCGTCGTCGAAGCCGAGTTCGCGCTGGGAGTACAGCGTCTGGCTGGCGAACGCCTCGTTCAGTTCGACGAGGTCATAATCGTCGAGTTCGCGGTCGGTCCCCTCCACGAGGCTGCGCGTGGCGGGCACCGGGCCGATCCCCATGACCGTCGGGTCGACGCCCTCGACGTTGTGGTTGCCGACCTCGGCCAGCTTCGTCTTTCTCGACGACGCCGTCGTCGGTCTCGATCGGGACGATCTCATCGGCGAAGCGGCCGGATTCGGTGGCGTCGGCCGCGCGCTCGTGGCTCCGCAGCGCGTACTTGTCCTGCTCTTCGCGGGAGACGCCGTGGGTGTCGGCGACCTTCTCGGCAGTCATCCCCATCTGGAGGTGGGCGATGTTGTAGTGGTCGTTCAGCCGCGGGTGGACGTTGTGGGTGTTGGCGCTCATCTCGACGCGGCTCATCGACTCCATTCCGCCGGCGATGAGGCAGTCACGCTGGCCCGCGGCGATGGCGTCGGCGGCGCGCATCACGGCCTCCGCGGAGGAGGCACACCAGCGGTTGATCGTCGTCGCCGGGGTGTCCTCGCCCAGTTCCGACAGCAGCGCAATGACGCGGGCGACGTTGTTGCCCTGCTCGTCGCGCTGCTGGGCACAGCCCCACAGCAGGTCGTCGACGTCCGCGCCGGTGAGGCCCGTCCGGTCGAGCATCTCGTCGATCAGCGGGATCGAGAGGTCCTCGCTCCGCACGTCGGCGTAGACGCCGTCCTCTTTGCCCTGTGGCGTTCGGACTGCTTCCACGATGACTGGCGTGTTCGATGTCATTACACACCATTCGACGCTGTTCCTGTTAAAGACAGTGAAACACCCGACAACGTGTCAGGTGAGGTTTTTTTGCGGATCCCGCAACCACTTCGATCACTGTCGAAGCGATTGCCCGCGCAGCCGTTGCTCGTTCGATTGTGCAGAACGACTCGTCACGGCGTCGTCGCCGTCGCCGCCGACCGAGATAGAGGTCAGGAGACACTGACCGCGCCTGATTCCGCCTGACTCCAGGAGTGTGTCGCTGCCGGATCCCCGAGTGACAACCCCGAAACAGCAGGTTTATCAGGCGAAGAGGGCGAAGATTCACCGAGATTACTCCCGAGATGACAGCGAACAAGCAACCGGAGGTGAACATCGGGTTAGTTGGCCACGTCGACCACGGCAAGACGACGCTGGTCCAGGCCCTCAGCGGCCAGTGGACCGACCAGCACTCCGAGGAGATGAAGCGCGGGATTTCGATCCGTCTGGGCTACGCGGACGCGACGTTCCGGCAGTGTCCCGGGCTGGACGAGCCCGAACGGTACACCGTCGAGGAGGAGTGTCCCGACGGGAGCGCGAGCGAACCGCTCCGGACGGTGTCCTTTGTCGACGCGCCGGGCCACGAGACGCTGATGGCGACGATGCTATCGGGAGCGTCACTGATGGACGGCGCCGTCCTGGTCGTCTCGGCCAGCGAGCCCGTCCCCCAGGCCCGCGAGAACTACCAGCAGATCGAGGAGTTCGTCGAGGGCACCGTCGCTGAGGGGGCGCCGGTGGTGCCGGTCAGCGCCCAGCAGGGCGTCAACATGGACCTGCTGATGCAGGCCATCGAGGAGGAGATCCCGACGCCCGAGCGCGATCCGGACGCCGACCCCGAGCTGCTGGTCGCGCGGAGCTTCGACATCAACCGCCCGGGGACGACCTGGGAGTCGCTGACCGGCGGCGTCCTCGGCGGGTCGCTCTCGCAGGGGAAGCTGACGGCGGGCCAGACGCTCGAACTGCGCCCCGGCCGCGAGGTCGAGGAGGGCGGCCAGACCGAGTGGCAGCCCGTCGAGACCGAGATCCGGTCGCTGCAGGCCGGCGGCGAGGAGGTCGAGGAGGCGACCCCCGGCGGCCTGCTGGGCGTCGGCACCGGCCTCGATCCGGCGATCACGAAAGGCGACGCACTGGCCGGCCAGGTCGCCGGCCCGCCCGGCACGCTGCCGCCGGTCCACGAGGCCTTTACGATGGACGTCGAACTGCTCGACCGGATCGTCGGTGGCGAGGGCGACGGCGAGGTCGAGGAAATCTCGACCGGCGAACCGCTGATGCTCACCGTCGGGACCGCGACGACCGTCGGCTCGGTCACCAGCGCCCGCAGCGGCGAGTGTGAGGTCCGGCTCAAGCGGCCGGTCTGCGCCGAGCCAGGCGTCAACATCGCGATCAACCGCCGCGTCGGCGCACGCTGGCGGCTCATCGGGTTCGGCACGCTCGAAGGCTGACGCACAGTTGCTTCGACCTGGAAGCTCACATCGTTGCACGAGTATCTCGACACAGCCGGATCGTAGTCATACTGATGGCTGTAATTCTTTTATTCACCAGTCTCTGCTAGACAGCCAGACGTGACTCCGTCCAGTACCAGGACAGTCCATCGGCTGTGTCATGGCCGACCAACGGGAGTTGGGACGGCATGGCGTACCTGAATCACGTCTGGCTGTCTATCTGCGGAGGTCGATCGGTCGGGAACTCGCCGCCGGCACTCCTGTCGTTCGGCTGCTGGCTGGCGAGTAGGAGCCGCGGCCAGGAGGTAGTTCCTCGCCGCACTCGCAACTACGCTTCGAAATCCTTATTGATATACCGGGGTGAGACACTGCAGGTAGAATGTTCACACGCCCGGTAGGTGAACCGCCGTCGTGACGACCGCCGTCATTGATACAAACGCACTCATGATGCCCGTCGAATGTGACGTCAGGCTGTTCGACGAACTCGACCGCCTACTCGACGGGCCGCGGCTGGTCGTGCCGCGCGCAGTGCTCGGGGAACTCGAGACGCTCGCCGAGGGTGCGGGCGAGGAAGCGACGGCAGCCAGCGTCGGGCTGGACCTCGGACGCGACCGCTGCGTGGTCCGGGAGACCGATGCCGGGTACGCGGACGACGCGGTCGTGGAGCTCGCGACAGGCGGGGACGTCGATCACGCCGTCACCAACGACGGGCCGCTCCAGGACCGGCTGCTCACGCGGGGCGTATCAGTAATTAGTTTACGCGGGAAGAACAAACTGGTTATCACTCAACCATAATCAGGACGAACCTATCTATGTACAAACGGGTCACACTACGCGACACGGTCGAGGTACCACCGGAGCATCTGGCGGACGTCACGCCACAGCGGATCAAGCGACTGCTGCAGGACAAACTCGAGGGCCGCGTCGACGAGGACGTCGGCTCGATCGTCTCGGTGATCGAGGTCCACGAGATCGGCGACGGCGCCGTCCTGCCGAACGAACCCGGCGTCTACTACGACGCGAAGTTCGACGCGCTCACGTTCGACCCCCAGATGCAGGAGGTCGTCGACGGCGAGATCGTCGAGGTCGTCAACTTCGGTGCCTTCGTGGGCATCGGCCCCGTCGACGGGCTGCTGCACGTCTCCCAGATCTCCGACGAGTACCTCGCGTACGACGAGGAGAACCAGATGCTGGCCTCGCGGGAATCGAACCGGACGCTCGGGGTGGGCGACACCGTGCGGACGCGGATTGTCACCAAGAGCATCGACGAGCGCAACCCGCGGGATTCGAAAATCGGCCTCACGGCAAAGCAGGTGGGGCTGGGCAAGCACGGCTGGCTGAAAGAGGAGCGCGAGAAGCGCCAGGCGCAGGCGGAAGCGGGTGAGAGCTGATGGCTGACCGGCTCGTCTGTCGGGAGTGTCACCGGGTGCAGGAGACCGAGGAGGCCGAGGCCTGCGAGAGCTGCGGGTCGACATCGCTCACGGAGGACTGGGCTGGCTACGTCGTGATCAGCCACCCCGAGCAGAGCGATATCGCCGAGGAGATGGGCGTCACCGAGCCCGGGAAGTACGCCCTGAAGGTCCGGTAGCCGTGTCCGACGCTGTCGTCCGGCTCCAGGAGTCGCTTCGCCCGGAGCTCAAGGAGCCGCTCGGCCCGATCTACACCGACGCCACAGCGCTGCTCGCGGACGCCTCCGCGCCCCTGATCGCGGTGGGTGACGTCGTGACTGCCCACCTGCTTTCGGCCGGTCACACGCCAGCAGTCGCGCTCGTCGACGAGCGCACGGAGCGGGCGGCCGTCGACGACTGGGTGGCAGAGGCTATCACCAGTGCGGAGGGGTTCGACAACGAGCTGACGGTCACGAACCCCGCCACAGTTCTGACGGAGTCGCTGCTGGTGGCGCTGCGGACCGCGGTCGCGGCTGCCGACGAGGCGAACACGCTCATCACTGTCGACGGGGAGGAGGATCTGGCGACGCTGCCGGCGCTGATCGTCGCGCCCGCAGGTGGAACGATCGTCTACGGGCAACCCGGGGAAGGGATGGTCCGCGTGACCGTCGACGACGGGAGCCGGGAGATCGCGCAAGACCTGTTGCGCCGGATGGAGGGCGCCCCCGGCCGGCTCTGGTGGCTCCTCGACGTCGACGAACCCGGTGTGTCTGGAATTTGATGGTCTCTTTTTGGCTGCGCGTGCTCGATGTGTTCGCATAGTGTCTGCGGTCCTGGAAGCCGCTGGCCGATTGTCAGGAATCGGACGGAGCGCTCCCGCAGTCGCAGTTATGCAGAAAGCCCCTGCCCGCTCGACCATCCGGGGCTCGCTGCGCTCCT